>JBJFHS010000221.1:0-2678 GCA_051893885.1 Eubacteriales bacterium | reverse complement strand
AAAGTTCAAAAGGATAATACAAATAATATATCTTAGGTGACTATAATGAATGATGTGCCGCTTGAGATAATCATCCGAAGCTTAAACGCGCGCTCCGGCGACTACGACTCGCTGAAAAACACACCGCGCCCGTCACACGCAGACTATCCGGCGACCGTCAAGTCAAACGGAAGCGTCGATCTGCGCGGCGGCGGTCATTTTTCGGGCAGACTCACCGCTCCGATATGCGCGCTCGGCGGAATTCTGAAAGCAGAGCTTGAAAAACGCGGAATTTTCATCGGCGCGCACATTGAGTCGATCGGCAGCGTGCTCGACTTCCGCTTTGACCCGACCGGAGTTTGCAGGGACGACTTTGACGCTGTCCTCTCAAATCCCCTGCCCGTCCTCGACGCAAAAGCAGGCGAAAAAATGGCGGAATTTATCGACGGCGCGAGAATGAAGCTCGATTCTGTCGGCGGAGTCATCGAGTGCGCGGTCATCGGACTTCCCGTCGGGCTCGGCGAGCACATTTTCGGCGGAATGGAGTCGCGAATTTCGTCCGCTGTCTTCTCCGTCCCCGCAGTCAAGGGAATCGAGTTCGGCGCGGGATTTGCTTCCACCGATATGTACGGCTCCGAAAACAACGACCCGTTCTACTTCGACGGCGGCAAAGTTAAAACCAGAACCAACAACTGCGGCGGAATCCTCGGCGGAATGACAAACGGTATGCCGCTCATTTTCCGCTGTGCAGTAAAACCCACCCCGTCAATCGGAATTGAGCAGGACAGCGTGAATCTTGAGACGCGCGAAAACACGAAGATAACGATACACGGCCGCCACGACCCCTGCATTGTCCCCCGCGCCGTACCCGTTATCGAGGCAATGTGCGCCCTCGCCGTGTTTGACGCTGCTCTCGATGAAGGCGAAATGGAAAAATAAGGAGAAAACACAAATGAAAGACACCAGACCCGCTATGCTCAGATGCGGATTGATAGGAAAACCGCTCGGGCACAGCTACTCTCCGCAGATTCACGCTCACCTCGGCGGCTACGAATACCGTCTTATCGAGCTCGAGGAAAGCGAAGTCGGTGAGTTCATAAAATCCGACCGCTATGACGCCGTCAACGTCACGATTCCGTACAAAAAAACCGTGATGCCATTTCTCGACGTCATCTCCCCCGAAGCGCAGAGAATCGGCTCGGTAAACACCGTGACTCACCTGCCCGACGGAAGAATCAAGGGTGACAACACCGACTACTACGGATTTTCGTATATGCTCGACAAGGGTAAAATCGACGTGAAGGGCAAAAAAGTGCTCGTGCTCGGCAGCGGAGGTGCGTCAATGACCGCGAGAACCGTTGCGGCTGACAGAGGTGCGCGACAGATCGTTGTTATCTCCAGAAACGGCGCGGACAACTACACAAACATAGACAGACACGCGGACGCGGACATCATAATGAACACGACCCCGGTCGGAATGTACCCGAACAACGGCGAAAAACCGCTCTCGCTCGAGCTGTTCCCATCGCTTTCCGGCGTGGTCGACATGATTTACAACCCGTCGAAAACCGCGCTGATACTTGACGCCGAGGAGCGAAAAATCCCGTGCATTTCGGGGCTTTATATGCTTGTGGCTCAGGCAAAGGCAGCGTCGGAATTCTTCACGGGGGAAAAAATCGACTCCGCGGTGATTGACGAAATCGTCGGAAAAATCGAGGCGGAGACCAAAAACATAATGCTTGTCGGAATGCCGGGCGTCGGAAAAACCACAGTCGGCAAGCGAATCGCACAAAAGCTGGGTCGTGATTTTGTAGACATTGACGAAGAAATAGTGAATCGAAGCGGTGCCGGCATTCCGGAGATATTCAGGGAGCACGGCGAGGAATATTTCAGAGAGCTTGAACACGACGTGCTCAGTGATTTTTCAAAAAAATCCGGTCTTGTCATCTCCTGCGGCGGCGGATGCGTGATCCGGGCGGACAACAGGCGGCTTATGAAGCAGAACAGCCGGGTTGTGTTCCTGAAACGCGACCTCTCGCTTCTTCCGAAGGACGGTCGACCGATTTCGCAGGCAAACGACCTCGGCGAGCTGTACAAAAAGAGGCTTCCCTTCTACCTTGACGCGGCCGACGTTGTCTTTGAGATGGGAAACGACCCCGACGAAAACGCGGAAAAGATTACAGGAGAGATTGGATTATGAAGCTGCTTATCATCAACGGACCGAATATAAATATGCTCGGCATACGTGAGCCGGCGATTTACGGAAAGCAGGACTACAATGCGCTGCTCGAGCTTATCGACAGAACCTGCCGCGAAAACGGAATCGAGTACGAGCACTATCAGTCGAACCACGAGGGTGACATTGTAGACAAAATTCAGTCGGCGTACGGAAAATTCGACGGAATCGTGATGAACCCCGCGGCGTACACCCACACAAGCGTTGCGATACTTGACGCGCTCAAGGCCGTAGGAATCCCGACCGTCGAGGTTCACATTTCCGACGTGAACTCCCGCGAGGAATTCCGCCGCCACTCCTACATCTCCCTCGCCGCAAAGAAAACCATAGTAGGTCACGGAATAGCCGGATACGCCGAAGCAATTCTCTGGCTGAAAGGCAATATATAAGTGAGGAACGAGGGGAACGGGACGCTTCTTGTAAGAAGCTTGGCAAGAACTTCAATCGGGGTGGTTCATGTCTT
>JBJFHS010000220.1:0-2681 GCA_051893885.1 Eubacteriales bacterium | reverse complement strand
GGAAGATTATGTCGTATTTCTCTCTTTTCGCAGCTCCGCGTATGAACGAGGTGTAGTCGGCGGTGGAGACGCGGCATTTTTCAAACAGGTGTGTCTTTTTTGCGTTTTCGATGATTATATTTGTGGCGTCCCTCGACTGGTCAATAATCGTGGCGCGTTCAGCTCCCCTTGACAAAGCCTCGAGAGCGAGCTGGCCGCATCCCCCGAACAAATCGAGAACGGCTCTGCCCTCAATGTCGAACTGGATCATCGAAAAAAGGGCTTCTTTTACACGGTCAGTGGTGGGACGGGTGGCTTCTCCGTCGAGTGTCGCGAGCTTTGTTCCCCGCGCGCTGCCTGTTATAATTCTCATTTTTTAACTCCGTTTAAATTTAATGGTTTTGTATCTCAGACGATGACATCAGCGTGAAAAGTGTATCTGCCGGCCATTATTCCACTCATTCAGCTGCTGTCCGGCTCTATTGCTTTATAGTTTTTTCCTGCCGGAAATAATTATATACGTTCTCCGCGTCGGATTTGCTGATTCCGCTGACCTCACTTATTTCAGCTTCGGAGGCGTTTTTCAGCGCGGTAAGCGAACCGAAGTGTGACAGCAGAGCCTTTGCCTTCGCGGGTCCGATCCCCTTTATTTTCTCAAGGGTGGAGGTTTTCATCGTTTTTCGCTTTGCGCCGGTCATACGTCCAACAGTGTAGCGGTGAACTTCCTCCTGAATCTCGTAAATCAGGCGGAAAACGTCGGGGTGGCGCGCGATGTTGAGCTCTCCGTCGTCATCGGTCAGCGTGCGCGTCTTGTGGTGCTCGTCCTTGACCATGCCGAAAACCGGAATTTCAAAGCCGCGCTCACGAAGAAGCTCCTTTATGACCGAAACGTGTCCCTTGCCGCCGTCGAGCAGGATCAAGTCGGGGTACGCGCTCATGTTTCCGCCTTCCTCACCGATGTGGGCAAGCCTTCGTGAGATTGCTTCGGTCATCGCGGCGTAGTCGTCCTGTGTATCGGTCGATTTTATTTTGAAGGTGCGGTATTCGGATTTTTTCAGCTTTCCGTCGATTGCCGCGACCATACCCGCCGTGATGTGCTCGTCACCGAGGTTTGAGATGTCGTACGCCTCAATCCGCTCGGGAAGAACCTCAAGCCGAAGCAGCGACGCCAGATTCACAAGCGTTTTTTCGCGGTCACTCTCGCGCTTCAGCTGGTTTTCTGAGTGAACCGACGCATCCTTCACCGCCATTGCGCACAGGTACTTCGACGCTCCCTTTTTCGGCGTACGGATCGTGACCTTTCTGCCGGATTTTTCGCTCAGATATTCGCACAGAAGAAGCCGGTCGTGCTCGGGCAGTTCAAACGACAGCAGAATTTCCGCCGGAATGTACTCGCGCGACTGGTACAGCGACATTACGAACGAGGACAGCGGTGAATCTCCCTCGTCGTCCGCGTTTTCGGCGATATCGCTTGAGAGAGTTATCTCGTCCCTGCCGAAAATAAAGTGCTCGCTGTCGGTGATATACCCGCTTCGGATGTAGAAAACGGTCGCGCAGTCCCGGAATTTCACTTCCTCACCCTCGTATTTCGTGAGGTGAAGCCCGATTACGTCGCATTCTGTGTTCGGGTCGCCGACAGCTTTCTGCCTCTCGCCCAGCTTTCTCAGCGCGTCGATCGTGTCCCGGCATCTCGCGGCTTCTTCAAATTCCAGCTCATCGGAGGCGCGTATCATCTGCTCTGTCAGCGATCTTATGACATCCTGCGTCCCTCCGCGAAGAATATCTGCCGCCTGCTCAACAGCTTTTCCGTACTCCTCGGGAGTTATGCCGCCCGTACAGACACCCATGCACCGCCCGATCTGATAGTAAACGCACGGCCTGTCGCGCCCGATATCCTCGGGAAACCGCTTTTTGCACGTCGGAATTTTGAGCGTCCTCTCGAGCTGTGCGATTGTGGCGAAAACCGTGGAGGTCGACGAATATGGGCCGAAATAGAGCGCGCCGTCGGGAAGTCTTTTGCGTGTCATGGTGATTCGCGGGTACATGGATTTTATGCCGATTCTGATATACGGGTATGACTTTGCGTCCTTGAGCCGAATGTTGTATTTTGGGGTGTACTGCTTTATCAGGCTGTTTTCGAGTGCGAGAGCCTCCATCTCCGTGTCGCACGTGATGAAGCGGAAATCGTGAACCGACGCCGCCATCTGGGTGGTTTTCTCATCGTGCGAGCCGTGGAAATACTGCGAAACCCTGTCTCTCAGTGAGCGCGACTTTCCGACGTAAATCACTTCTCCGCGCTCGTTCTGCATGATGTAGACTCCGGGAGTGCGGGGAAGTGAGGCGGATTTTTCGCGCAGCCAGTCGATATTTTTAGAAATTTCAGGCATATTTAAAATTTTTGTGTAATAATAAATTGAGCGAGGGCAGAAAACCACCATCGCTCAGTTTACATTACTATACGTGTTTTGGAATTATTCGGCAAAGCCTGTGTCAATAAGAGCAGCGAGACCATCGAGAGCATCGCTTTCATCAGAACCATCCGCAATGAGAGTGATAGTCATGCCTTTAACGATTCCGAGGGAAAGAACACCGAGAAGGCTCTTTGCGTTGACTCTGCGGTCGTCCTTTTCAATCCAGATAGAGCTTTTGTAGGAGTTGGCTTTCTGAATGAAGAATGTAGCCGGTCTTGCGTGAAGGCCTAC
>JBJFHS010000219.1:0-10602 GCA_051893885.1 Eubacteriales bacterium | reverse complement strand
GTGCGGTATATTCCTCACGCGTTATCTCACGCTCATCTTCCAGCCGAACAATGGAACTTCTGTGCCTTTTCTCTGTGTAGAAATAAGCGACTTTTCCGCATTCTCCTCCGATTTTGATCTCGGTTACTTCTCTTATGCGGCGTTCCACCGATTTTTCGCGTTCCCTGAGATAAGTCTGTACAATCCGGCGCGTCAGGCATCCATTCCGGGCGGCTATGGCGTCGGTGTCGGGGAGCTGAATTAAAAATTTTCTCTCGATTTCAAGATTCATCGCACTTTTCCCGCTTTTCCGATATTTTTTATATTTGTAATATAATTATATACCGAAGCACGGGCAAAGTCAAGGCATTGGGGTGTTGAATCAGGTCGTTTTTTTGTCCGGGACATCGTTGAGCTTGAGAACGTAATCCCGCATTTCCTCACGTGTTTTTACATCGCGGACGCCGTTTATGAATTCGTTCTTTTCATAATCGGACAGACGTGAAAACGCATCGAAGGCGGTGAGATTCTGCATGAACGCCATTCCCAGCCCGAGGGGTAAATCTCTCGTGAGCTCGTCGTGATATCTTCGGTCAAAATCGTGTCTTTCATCCATTTCTCATACCTGCGTAATTGAAATAGCGGACAAAGCTCCGTACAGAAATTGTACCTGAACTCTATCCGCTATTGTTATATCCGAAAAGCAGGCTTTATATTCGGGAAATTACATGGAATAAAATGGAAATAATTCACTCGTGCTCCGCGAGCCACAGCTTGACTCGCGACTGAATGACTCTCGCGCAGTCCTCAGCAGACTTGACGCCGGAGGTGAACGACGAGATTTCCTCAGTGATAATGCTTGTGATTTCGTCCGGAATTGACTCTGTCGCCGCGATGCCGCAGGAGTCGTTGAGGTATTTCTTCATTGCCGCCGCGTCCTCCTCGGTGAAGTATGCGATGATGCCGGGACCGTCAAGTTCACGCGGATTTTCCGAGTCTTTTGTTCCCCATGAAGCGCTGCCGTTGTAGTAAAGCTCAAATTCGTATTTGTAGTACTCGTTGCAGGTCAGATCAAAGCTGCTCTTGAAAATGGGGCAGTTGTGAATGTACATAAACATTCCGAAGTCAGTGTCGTATTCGGGGTTGATTATGGTTTTGATGAAATCCCACGCGATGTCGGTGTTTCCGCAGTACGAGGTGATTATGTACGAGTCCGAATAGCCCAGTTTTCCGCCGCGGTCGCCCTCGTTTATAATGGGATAGCCGATCAAAGTGTAGTCCTTTGAATTGAATATCAGCTCAAGAGAAAGCCAGCTGTGCGGGTCGTAAAGATAAGCATCGTACAGCGCGATTGTGCCGTTATGATATTTTTCGTAATAATTATCGTTGTTGTACTCGTAGTTGTACTCGTCGGGCAGTGTGTTGATGTAATTCAGCAGCTTGCAGAATGTCTCGTTTTCAAAATCGCAGGTGTTGTTTTCCATATCTATAAAAGATGTGAAAAGGCTCTTTACAAAATTGTTTTCCGTCACATTGGATTTCGCCGGACCTTCGATAATTGAGCATCCGTCGGGAAGTGAGAGGGCGTAGTCGAGCATTTCGTCGATTGTCCAGCTCGTCTTGCCTCCGAGAGTTTCGGTCTTTCCCACGAGAGTGTCTATGGTGAACTGGTCGGTTATACCCCACATTTTTCCGTCGGAGGTGGAGAAGGTGCGCTTCACGCAGTCGAAGATGTCGTTCTTGTCTATCTCACTGTCGGCGTCGATTATGGTGTTCAGGTCGACGAAAAGGTCGTTGTCGATTATCTGCTGTGCCGCTTCGTTTGCGTACGACGAGCCGACGACTATATCCGGCTTATAGAGACCGTTTACTATATCCCTTGCGAGCTTTTTCACACCCGCGCGGTAGTCCTCCTCGGTGTTGTACTGGCTATAGTCGTTTATTACGATTCTCGAATCCTTGTGCGTCTTGTTGTATTTTATCGTGTTGACTCTGAGCGACTGGGATACGTAGTTCGATACGGCCACTTCTATCACCTTTACAGCGGAGAGGTCGATGTCGTCGCTCTTTCTGAATATTTTCGTTCTGTCGGTGTCCTCACTCCTGTCATTCGCTAAGAAGGTGTCCTTGTCGACGACGGAGATGAGCTCAAAATTGGACTCGTCTATGTCGGAGCTCTGGAAATTCATGAGCAGCTCGGAGGTATTTCCGCCTTCACTCAGGCTTACTCCGCTTACTCCGCTGTCGCTTGTTACGTAAACGTCATATCCGTCGCCGAACGCTATGCACTGAGCTCTGTCGTCGATGTAAATAACGTCCCCGAGGGCTTTCTTTTCGGTGTCTATCGGCGCGATTCCCTGTCCCTCGTCAAAATACGATGAGATGTACACCTTTCCGTCGGGGGATGCCGCCATAGAGTTGACCCAGTTCGATATCGGTACGCTGAACTGCTTGATAAAGTCGGAGTTCATGACGAGAATTTCTTCGTTTGAGGAGAGGTAAATGTTTCCGTCAGAGGAGGCGCATATTTTGTCGATATAGAACCATCGTCTGCTGGCTGACTGATCAAACAAAGACGAGAGCTCGTCGGATTTTGTCACGGTTTTGTCGGAGAAGCTGTATTTGCAGAGATAATAGCTGGTGCCTGAATCGCTCCAATCGCCGTGAATGAACAGCAATGCGTCATTTGTGAGCGCAGCGGTGTCTATGTAGTACTGCGCGTCGCCGTTCGGAGGGAGCTCTATGGGTTCGGAGGAGATTTCGTTGAGGTCTTTGTCGTAGGTGTTGAGCAGGTATAAGTACTGATAGCCCGTATATTCACCGTTTTCGTCGACCATCTCCTCGTATTTTTTTAACAGGAGCTTAATCTCACCGCTGTCCTTGTCGCAGAGAGGGGATATGCTTTCGGAAATGCTGTACCCCTCCGGTATGGACAGAGTTTCACTCCTGTAAACTCCCGTGAGTACGCTGGCCTTTTCGACGTTCTCGCCCGATGCGGATGTGCTTTCACTGTTTTTCCCGTCGGGATTTTCTTCGTTTGTTTTGGTGCACGACGCCGCGGATACAAGCATAAGCACAGCCAATGCCGCGGACAATAATTTTCTGAACATTTTTTACTCCTTTCGGTTATTTGTTTTGCTGTATTTGTTGTGTGAATAACTATTTTTTAGTAAATGTAGAATTACATAAAGTATATCACAAAACCTCCCCTGCGTAAATGATTATAAAGTTAGAATTGGATTAAACTTTTCTTTAATCAATTTTTCCGCTCGCCGAGCCACAGCTTCACCCTTGACTGAATTACTGACGCGGTGTCACCGGCTGACTTTACGTCCGAAAAATACGCCGAAAGCTCCTCGTTTATGATAGCGTATACATCGTACGGCAGAGTTTCGATTATCGGAGAACCTGCGGAATTAAAGATTTTCTTCATGTTTTCGACGTCGCTTTCACTGAGATGCACGGATACACCCGGGTAGGGAAGCGGCTTTTCGGCGTCATCACGGTCTGCCGGATACTCCCTGTGACGTCCGTCGAAGAATATCTGGTATTCGGTGTTATAAGCATCGCCGCAGAGCGTGTCAAACATACTTTCAAATATGGGGAACATCCCGCTTAAAAAATATTGTGCTCCGTTGAATTCGGGCTTGATGCAGCTTGTTACAAATTCCCACGCGGAGTCTTTGTCGGCGCAGCTGTCTGTTATGACAAAGAAGTTCGACGGACTCAGATATGCCCCGCTGTTGTCCCCATGTGCGGGAAAGCCGATGTGTGTGAATTCCTCACCGCCGAATACCGCATAAAGCTCCGCATAGTTGTAAAATCCCCTGAGCTCGCACCTGTAGACAGCAGATTTGCCGCTCTGATACGCTTCGTAAATGTTGTCGGGGTTAGCTGCGCCTCTCTTCTCTTTCGGCAGGGACTTTAAAAATTCGATCAGACGTATGAAGTCATCGCACTCAAAATCGCACTCTCCATTTTTGACGTCGATAAACGGAGAGATCAGATTTTCTCCAAGCCCCAGACTTATGTTGAATCTCTGCGTGAGGCCTTCGGTGAGAGTGCAGCTGTCGGGGAGGCTCTCTGTAAAATCGAGCATTTCAGTCAAATTCCATCCGTCTGCGTATTCACCGGGAATACTGTCCTTGGCAAACGCAGTCCAGACGTAAAACTGGTCGGCAATGCCCCACATTCTGTCGCCGTCAGAGAACACCCGCTTAATTCCGTCGAACATATCCTCTTTATCCTCCTCAGTCATGAGCGAGTACAGGTCGGTGTACATTTTGTGTGAGGTCAGAGCGTCGATAACAGTCTGGTCAGAGCCGCTTGCGTAGACTATGTCCGGTTTATACAGCGAGCTTACCATGTCTGTCATGAGCCGCTCCGAACCGCTGTAATCTTCTGTATATTCAGAGTAGTCCGTTATTCTGATTCTCACGTCTCGGTGGGTCCTGTTGAAGTCTGATACGGCAGAGGTTATGTTTGAGAAAATCGGATAACATATCGCCATGTCAAGCACCGTAATGCTGTCGATTACAATGTCGTCATCCGGCAAGTACAGCATCGGTTTGCCCATCCTCCCGTTATCCTCGTTTACGAAGAATCCGTCTGAAACCGCTCCGAGAAGTAAAATGGCATTGGCGTCAATACTCGAGTTCTGATAGTTGAAAATCAGCTCGTCACCGCCGGATTCCGGGTCTATCAGGTGAATTCCGTCGCGGAGGTTTGCGTAAAGCTGTGTACCGCTGAGGCAGGTGTCGCGCCGTACATTGACATCAAACGGAATTGCTTCTGACATCGTCTGATTTTCCGCATCGCATATGAAAACGGCGTTGTCCTCTGCCTCATAATCAGACGCGAAGACGTAAAATTTTCCGTCAGGTGAAGCGCAGATGCTGTTTATGTAGTTGGTCGGCGTCAGATCAGCGGAGGTTATTGAAAATCGCATGACGAGCGAGCTGTCGAAAAACACCGCTTCTCTTGGATTCATGAGGCAGATATACTCCCCCGACAGACAGATATCATCTATATACATACTGTCTTCGGAAAAGAAGCGGTATACATCCTCTATTGTCAGAATCGTACTGTCGGATATATTATAGCTGTAGAGAGAGGTTGTGCCGAAGTCGAAGTCTGTCACGCAGATAATAAAATTATCCTCCGTGATAACACCGCTGTCTATGGCGTAAATGTTCTCGAAGTCAAGCTCCGCCTTCACATCGGACACAAGTGTTATCTCCTCTCCGCAGTCGTATGTGAGCAGGTGGTAGTCGCGCCGCAGGTTTTCTCCGTTGTGGTATAGGTCTTCACAGGCGAAAGTTATGCGGTTTTCCGAGATGTACGGTGTGATGCTTTCGTCAAAAAGCATATCTTTTTCATTTCCGACAGGCAGCACAAACTCGTGTCCGGTGTAAACGTCTGTGAGAACGCCGCCGGAGTCTTCGCCCATATTTGTGTCCGGGCTGACATTGTTTTCTTTGTTCGGTTTTGTGCAGGCAAACGCGGTTATGGACATCGTCAGCGACAATAAAATACAGAAAAGCCGTTTCATATTTGTTACCCCAAGCAGTTAAATCTGATTAAATACTTAGACTTTCCGCGTGACAAAATTGTTCCATATAATTGCATATTTGCCGCAATTTATTTTACAACAATAGTATATACTGCAATTTGTCAAATGTCAAGTACGCAGGCATAAAAAATCCTCCCGTGAAAAAATCGATTCACAGGAGGCTGAAAAATTATCGGAAGTCAGGTCAAAGTGTAATCTCGGTGCCGTCATTTGCCATAACAACGGGCAGGGGAGAGAGGTCGTTCATCATCGTCTGAATGTGGGGAATGTTCCACGGGACGTAGTGGTTGTAGCACACCTTTCTGACCTTTCCGGAGGTGAATATATTTTTGTATGCGGTTGCGGGGAAGTGAGCCGCTTCGCAGATTACAAGGTCGGTTTCTTCTTCAAGCACCTGACGCGGGAAGTCGGTCTCCGGGCCCTTGCCTGACAAATCTCCAGTGAACAGCACTCTCTTTCCCTCAGCTTCAACAAGATAGGAGTATGAGACGCGGCAGTGCTGAGTCCGGAACGCGGTGATTCTGACAAAGCCGTCGTCAAACGTTACGCCTTCGCTGACAACACCGAGCTTCATCTCGCGCATTGGAACCCCATTGACCTCAAGCCAGCCTGATATCGCGTCGATTGCCTCTTTCTCGGGCAGAAGAATTACCGGGTCGGCAGCTTTGAAATACCAGTTGATGATATCTATGAACGAAATCAGACCGTCGGTGTGGTCTCCGTGCATATGCGTGATAAAAACGCCCTTGACGCTTTCAACCGGGATATTCCGCTTCCGCAGATCTTCAATTGCCTGCGTTCCCATGTCGATGAAATACCGCCTCTCTCCCACCTCCAGCATGGTACAGGAGCAGCGCTGATTTGCCTCTGGTACACCGTGACTTGTGCCTATGAATACAATGCGCATGATGTTTCTCCTTTATATTAAAATACGGATGTCTCTTTATACGGTGAGTGTGCTTTCCCTGAACGCGGCGTCGGTTGCCTCCATCTCATACTGACGGGTGTAGAGCGAGTAGTAATATCCCTTTTTGTCGAGCAGCTCGCGGTGGTTGCCGGACTCGATTATTTTTCCGTCGCGTACCACAAGGATTATGTCGGCGTTTCGCACGGTTGAGAGTCGGTGAGCTATCATGAACGAGGTTCTTCCGTCTATTACCTTGTCGAGTGCGTTCTGTATCAGCTGCTCGGTAAAGGTGTCGATTGAGGAGGTCGCCTCGTCGAGAACTAAAATCTTCGGGTCGCTGAGAACTGCGCGTGCAAACGAAATGAGCTGTTTTTCGCCGGTTGAGAGCAGATCTCCGCCCTCTCCGACCTCGGTGTCAAGCCCTTTTTCGCTCTTTTCAACTATTCCGTCGGCTGAAACTACTTTGAGAGCCGCCATTATTTCTTCGTCCGTGGCGTCAGGCGAGCCGTATTTCAGGTTGTCGCGGATCGTACCCGAGAACAGGTGCGGCGTCTGAAGAACGTAGCCTATGTTGGAGTGCAGCCACAGCTGGGAGCGTTCCCGCGCGTCCCGTCCGTCTATCAGAAGTCTGCCGGAGGTCGGCTCAAAGAAACGGCACACAAGGTTTACAAGTGTCGATTTGCCCGCGCCGGTCTCACCAACGATAGCCACATTTGTTCCGTGAGGTATTTTGAGGCTGAAGTGCTCGAGGATGTATTCGTCTCCGTCGGGGTACTTGAACGACACGTCCTCGAATTCGATGTCTCCCTTTATGTCCTCCCAGTTTTCACGCTTGGGGTTAAACATATCGCCGTATTTTTCTATGACCTCGGGCGAGTCTGCCACATCCGATTCGGTTTCGAGGAGCCCTGTGAGACGCTCGATGTTGACCTGAATCATGATGAGCTGTGAGAGGGAGTTGATTATCCAGCGGATGGGGTTCATGATGCCCATTGAGTACGACATGAACAAAGAGAGCGTTCCGACCGCCATAACGCCCTCCTGCGTCAGATGTCCTCCGAGCTTTAACACAAGCGCGAGAGCTATGTATGACGCGAAGTTGAGCGAAGTCCACAAAATTCCGCGGTAGCGTGACTCTGAAACGGAAATACGCTTCATCGCGGAGGTTTTTTCGGTGAATTCGGAGTAAATTTTGTCCTCTGCGACGAGGGTTTTGATGGTTTTCGCGCCGGTGATTCCCTCGTTGAACGTGCCGGTGATTGTGGAGTTTATCTCGCGTATCTTACGGTTTGCGGCGGTCAGCTTTTTCTGCATGAAAGCCACGATTATCGAAACTATCGGTATGACTACGAGCACGATGAGGGTCAGCTTTACGTTTGTTCTGAACATTACAAACAGCGCGCCTATCATGTAGGAGCCGTTCCACAGGCAGTCGAGGAAGTACCACGACACAAGAGAGCCTATTTTTCCGGTGTCGCTCATTACGCGGGCGTGAATGTATCCGACGCTGTTTCGGTTGAAGTACGAGAACGAGAGGGTCTGGAGATGGTCGAACGACTTCTGCTTGAGGTCGCGGCCGATGTACATCTCAACCCTTGTGCCGAGATACGTGCTTCCTAAGTCCATCGCTATCTTTATCAGCAGCAGGGCGAGGTAGGACACCGAAAAGACCTTTATCGTGTCAAGAGTGCCCTCTCCTATGTAGTGGTTTATCGCGTATTCCTGAAATTTCGGGAAAACAATGTCAATCAGGGAAGCTCCGACCGCGAGGATTATCATAAAAAGCATAATCGCGCGGTATGGCTTTAGGTATGGCAGCAGCCTCGGTATTCCGAAGAATCTGAGGTGCGTGGTTTTGGTGGTGTTTTCTTCTTCCATCAGACAGACGCCTCCTTTCCGCCTGCGGTTTTTTCGGTTATTTCGGTTATATCCGAGGATTGTATGTCGTTTATCTTTTTGTATATTCCGCCGAGCTTTAAAAGTTCCTCGTGCGTGCCGAGCTCAACTATCTTTCCCTCCGCCATGACCGCGATTTTGTCGGCCGACATGAGGGTCTGGATTCTGTGAGAGATTATAATCACGGTGGAGTCGGCGGTTTTTTCTCTGAGCGCGCTTCTTATCTTCGCGTCGGTTTCGCTGTCGACTGCGGATAGGCTGTCGTCGAAAATCATGACGGGCGTGTTCTGAGTGAGAAGTCTCGCTATTGCAGTGCGCTGCTTCTGACCGCCGGAGAGTGTGACGCCGCGCTCGCCAACCATTGTGTTGTAGCCGTTTTTGAAGTTTTCGATTGTCTCGTCAAGGCAGGCTGTTCTCGCGCCCTCACGGATTTCGGCTTCATGCTCCTCGGGGGAAGCAAACGTAACGCCGATGTTGTCCCTGAGCGTGCGGCTGAACAAGAACGGCTCCTGCAGAACTATGCCTATATTGCGCCTGAGTGAGGAAGCTTTGATGTTTCTGATATCCTCTCCGCTTACCGTGATACTGCCGCAGCCCTCGGGGAGCTCGTAAAGACGGCAGAGAAGCTGTACAAGAGTAGATTTTCCGCTTCCCGTCATGCCGAGAATACCGACAGTCGAGCCTTTTTTGATCTCAAGCGAAACATCGTCGAGAACTTTGGCTCCAACAGCGGAACCTGACGGAGAATCGTATGAGAACGAAACGTGATCAAAAACTATATCGCCCGAGGTGTCGCAGTCAACGGCGCCTTCACGGTCACGCTCCTCCTCTGCGCTTGTGATTTCGTCGATTCGTTTGAAGGAGATGCCCGCCTTGCTCATTTCCGATATCACCCGGCCGAGCTGGCGAACGGGCCATGTGAGCATTGAGTTGTACGACACGATTGCGATGAATTCACCCACAGTCAGCTTTCCCTGTACGCAGAAAACTATGCCGAAAACAAGGACGAGCATGACCTGAACTCCTGACAGCACGTCGCCCATCGACCAGAACAGGGACATGAGAAGTCCGAGGTGTACCCATGCGTCGGTGAATTTTTTGTTCTGCGCGGCGAATTTGTCCACCTCGTATTTTTCACGCCCGAAAGCGCGGACAACACGCACGCCGGTGAGGTTTTCCTGAGCTATCGAGGAGAGTCGTCCCTCGTTTTCGTCGCACTTTAAAAATCCGTTTCCTATTTTTCCGTGGAATACGGCGGAGTAAATCACGATCACCGGAATTGAGACAAGCGCGATATTTGCGAGGGTAGAATCAATTGTGTACATGAACAAAAGGGACATGACGATGAGGAGCACGGTGCTGATTATCGAGGTGAGCTGCTCCGAGAGAAAGGCTTTTACCGTCTCTACATCGGAGGTGCAGCGCTGGATTATATCCCCCGTCTGATTTTTCATGAACCATGAGTTGGGCAGCCGCTCGATGTGTGAAAACAGCTTGTTGCGCATATTTTCGACGAGAGTTTCGGAGCCCTTGCGGTTAAAGACCTGCTCTGCGTACTGGAAAAAGCCCATGATAAGAGCGACTGCCAGAACCGCGCCGGCGATGAGCCACAGGTGTGAGGCTATGAATTCGATTCCGCCGAGCTTTTCGACCAGCGGAGCTATGAGCGCGGGGCACTCCGAGTCACCGATCACGCTGTCAACGGTGAAGCTGATGATTTTCGGACAAATCAGCTCGCAGAGTGAGGCGAGGAGTGAGAAGATGATGCAGAGTACAAAATACCGCACACAGCCCTTCATGAATCCGAATGAGAGAGCCAGACTTGATTTTTTCTTCTGTTTTTTCTGTTCCATATATTGTAGTAAATTACCCGTCGCGGCGTGGATACCGCATTTTAAGTCAGCCGAAGGAGCCGGAGGAGCGGAAATTCCGGCTTTTACATTATTTTATCGTTTGGGTCGGAGAAATGGCCTTTTTGCCGGCGACAACAGGATACCGGCATGAAGAAAAGCCGCAGAGACCTTGACTATTATAGCACCGCACTTATATCACTTCAATAATGTTTCATAATCTGTAACATAATTGTAATATTGTTAATACTTGACAAAAACACATTTTAGTAGGATAATATAATTAAGGCGAAAAATATCTTAAGGATAAGTAAATTTTATTGCGAAAGGAATATAAATATGGCAAAGCAAGTCAGATGCTACAGCGAACTTGAGGCTAACCCGAGCTATGAGCTGAT
>JBJFHS010000218.1:0-2691 GCA_051893885.1 Eubacteriales bacterium | reverse complement strand
TGACGTCCGGCTCCATCATCGACGCGCCGAGAATCAGATCGAGCTCGTTCTCCTCGAGGCGATTGTACATAAGGCAGAACGGACACGTGCAGAATCCATCCTCCTGAACCTTTTCAAACGCCTCGTTGACGGGAATTGTGTAAATCTGTTCCATTATTTAACTCCGTTTAAATATTGTTTTATGCGGATTTTCGGCATAATAGACTTTACTGTAAAATTTTATAGGGATAAAGTTCGGTACCAAAGCAGAAAATGTTGATTTTATGTTATTTTTCCGCCGCAGAATTGACCCATCTTTCGTGATAGAACATATACTGCTGTGCGATTCCGGCGTATTTTCCGAGCGGCTTCGGGTCAAATCCATCGGGGAAATGTATCGCAAGTGAGCGCTTCATCCATACGTCAATCGGGAAAGCCTCGGTTTTGTTGAAGCCGAACAGGAGCACGCATGAGCTGACTTTCGGTCCGACTCCCTTGATTCTGCAAAGCATCTCGGTGCATTTTTCGTAATCGTCGCACGTTGCAATTTCGTCGAGACTCACTTCCCCCGACTTGATTTTGCAGACGGCGTCGTATATGTAGCCGGCGCGGAATCCGGTTTTCAGAGCAAAAATTCCATCTTCTCCAGCCTCAATGAGTGCGTCAACCGTCGGAAAAGCTCCATTTTCGCCGTATCTTTCGCAGAGAGCGTTGATGATTTTCTTGATTCTCGGGATGTTGTTGTTCTGCGAGATTATAAAGGAAATCAGGGCTTCAAACGGATCCTGCCTTAGAATGCGGATTCCCTCACCGCTTTTGACCGCAGCAGACATTTCAGTCCTGTCTCTTTCATTCGGCATCGCGTCGATTATTGTTTTGTCCGCAAGGTCGTAATCCTCGTCGAGCGAGAGGTACCTTTTCCACGTTTTGTCAAATTCGCTCGCAGTGCAGTTTTCGATTTCAACAACACCGGCGTCGATCTGCGAAAATGTTATTTTTTTGCCAAATGCGATGCCGGTGAATCTGTTATCATCCCCATCCGGATCAAATCTGAAAGCCTGACCGCAGTCGAAAGTTTTATATACCGAAAAATTACCGCAATCCTCGACTCTCACGCATGGTATGTTGTTTTTATATAACTCATCGGTTACGTGTGCGTTCATTTTGAATATCACCTGTTGTATAATTATAAATTATATATACATTTATTTAGTGTTTCCGATGTACGGCTTGTACGCGATGAGGTAGTCGATTCCCGACCAGAGAGTCATCACGGTCATAGCGGCAATCGTAACATACGAGAGCAGATGCCACTCTGTAAACGGCTTGAAGGGGAGAATGACCGGTTCAAGGAGCACGCAGAGTATGCAGATCATCTGAGTTGTGGTTTTGACTTTTCCGAGCCACGCTGCGGCAATCACAAGTCCGGCTTTGTTGGCTGCGACCATTCTGAGCGAAGTTACGGCAAATTCGCGGAAAATCACGATTGCGGCAGCCCACACAAACACGGGTCTGAGGTAATCGAACTTAACAAGTATGCCGAGGCAGGCGGAAATCACAAGAAATTTGTCGGCAAGCGGGTCCATAAATTTGCCGAAATCGGTGATGAGGTTGTACTTCCGCGCGATTTTTCCGTCAATCATGTCGGTCAGAGAAACTACAGCAAACACCGCAGCGATAATTATTCTGAGCGCAGTATCCGAAATCGGAAGCGGCACGCAGAACAGAAACAGGAACACAGGGACCATTATAATGCGGAAAACAGTGAGCTTATTTGGCAGATTCATTTATTGCACCTCTTACACTTATACAAAATAACGCATTTTTATACATTCAGCAGGGCTTCTCCGACGAGGTCGTAATCCATTGCTTCTGTTATTTTTACGTCAATCATCTCGCCCTCCGCGATTCTGAGCTGGGGATTATTGACGCTGAACCAGATTTTACCGTCGATATCCGCAGCCTCCGCGTAGCTTCTTCCGAAATGAGAGCCGGCGACAGGGTCGTATCCCTCGCACATAACGCGGACAGTTGTTCCGATTCTTGTCTCGTTGAACTTTTCGCTGACATCAAGCTGCGTCTGCATGAGGATGTCGTATCTGTCCTGCTTGACCTGCTCGTCGATCTGATTGTCGAAATCGTAAGCGGGTGTGTCCTCCTCGCGCGAATATGTGAAGGCGCCGAACCGCTCGAATTTTGTCTCTTTGACAAAGGCGCACAGCTCCTCAAAATCCTCCTCAGTCTCACCCGGGAATCCGACGATCGCAGTTGAGCGGAGCACTATTCCGGGAACCTCGCGTCTGAGTTTTGCTATGTTTTCGCGTATCATAGCGGAGTCGCCGTGGCGGTTCATCGACTTCAGAACACTGTCCGAGATGTGCTGAATCGGGATGTCGATGTACTTTACGACACGGGGATTGTCGCGGATTTCGGCAACGAGCTCGTCCGTTATCTTGTCGGGGTAGCAGTAGAGCAGGCGTATCCACGGGATATTTGTGGCGTCGCAGATTCCGCGGATGAGCTCGGGCAGCTCGTATTTGCCGTACAGGTCAATGCCGTAAGCCGAGGTGTCCTGCGCGATGAGGTTCAGCTCCTTTATGCCGATGGCGTCGAGGGATGTCGCCTCCTCGATGATATCCTTCATTGTGCGGCTGCGCATTTTTCCTCTGATTTGCGGGATTGCGCAGTAGGTGCAGCGGTTGTTGCAGCCCT
>JBJFHS010000217.1:0-2693 GCA_051893885.1 Eubacteriales bacterium | reverse complement strand
CCCATGCGGTGTAGTAGTCCTCCGCCTCACGGAGCTTGTTTTCCGATTCGGTTTCGCGTTTTTTCAACTCTCCGCAGAGTGACAGGGTTATCTCGCGCCATTCCCTCTCAAGCGAGGCTTCTCCGGCGGGAGGTATTCTGTCTTCGGCAGTGTCATAGTCACCGATTATGCTTTTCAGCTGCTTCACACGGCTTCGGAAGAAAAAATATCCGACGAAAAACACGACTGCGCCCGCACTGAGACAGAGTACGGCGGCATAGGCAACTGCGCGGATATCGTAGTGCCACACGGTGCAGATTGTCGAAAAAGTCGCGGTTATGATGGCAAAAAACGCGATATTTTTTATCTCCGAGCGCACATAACGCAGGAAAATATTTTCACGCCAGCTCATAGCCGAGCCCCTTTTTTGTCGCTATAAAGCCGCACAACCCCGCTGAATCGAGCTTTTTTCTCAGCCTTGCGACATTTACGCTGAGTGTGTTTTCGTCGATGAAGCTGTCCGTCTCCCACAGCTTTTCCATAAGTGTATCGCGGCTGACAATTCCCTCCGCCTGCATAAGTGTCTGAAGTATCCGCAGCTCATTTTTTGTCAGCTCGATTTTTAGCTCCCCATATACGAGACAGGCTTCTTCCGTGTCGAGCTCGGCTCCGCGGTGTGACAGCTTTGGGGTCTGCACGTTATAGTTATAGCTTCTGCGGAGGAGAGCCTGAATTTTCGCGTTGAGCACACCAAGATCGAACGGCTTCGCGATAAAATCGTCCGCGCCCATATTCATCGCGAGAATTATGTTCATATTATCCGACGCGGAGGAGATAAAAACTATCGGAACATTCGATATTCTGCGTATTTCCTGACACCAATGGTATCCGTTGTAGAACGGGAGCATTATATCGAGCAGGAGGATGTGCGGTGAAAACTCCTCAAACTCACCCTTTATATTGAGAAAATCCTCGGCTATATGAACGTCAAAGCCCCATTTTTCGATATGCCTCGCCACAGAGGAGCTGATCACACTGTCGTCCTCGGCTATCATTACACGATAAATCATTTCTGCCTCGCAATGCCGTTAGTTGAGTAAACCGACTTTATTCCCTCGGAGAACTCACGTTTAAGTAAGTGTATCACATATATTTCTGCAAGTCAAGGAAGGCGATGGGTTTTTAATCATTATCTAATTTTTGTTTTTTTCTATACGATTAAACAAAAAATGACGCTTGAAATGAGTACGGCTCAATCAGCGTCATTTAATTATTGTATTGATTACAGATCGCAGAGAGTTGAGAGCTTGTCGGAGTCGAAAAATCCGGTCTCCTCAAGAAGCGCGGCGGCACACAAGTCAAAATTCGAGTTCTCCGCCATTCGGAAAATATCGGACGTCAGGTCGGCGAACGGAGCCTGCGAGCTGTCTTCACTCAGGCACGACACTGCGGTGAGCTTCCACACGTCGTACAGAGCTGTGAGAGATGCAGCCATGGCGTAGATATCCTCGTGCTCGTCGGCGAACGGAAAACCCTCGTAGAAAACGTGATTTACCATGATCTGCTCGAAAATCACATCTGAATCGGGGTGGTTTTTCTCAAACTCCGCGAGCTTTTCGGTGTAACCGGCGAATGTAATATTATTCGTGATATCGGTATATTTATCAATCGGAAATTTCTCGCTCAGGCGGGTCAGAATGTAAACGATTTCACTGACCGCAGACTCGGGCACCGGTGAATATATATTCAGAACCGGCAGATCTTTGCATTCAGCCGCGGCTTGTTTCAGTTCGGCTTCAGAGCGTTTTTTGTACGGCGGGTTCATTATTTCCGCGGCTTTTATGAGAGTTTTCATCCGGGCGGAAAACGGTGCGGAGCGGTTCTGAAGAAGATTTATGAACGCTTCTCTAACGTCTTTATAACAGTCAGTAACAAATCCGCCGCTCATCTCAGGCAGGTAGTATTTGAAATCGAGCTCCGTTTCCTTGAATCTGATGGGGTCTTTTTTGTTCATCAGAAGTTCACACACTCCCTCACAGGATGCCGAAAGTGAGCACTCTGTGGCGTGAAGAGTCTTGGGGCTTCGTGGATAATACCGGCAGACCGACGGCAGGCAATCCTCACCGCAGGCGCATTGGAGTGAGCAGAGACCGTCCTCGCCATGGAGCTTGCAGTCGCCGGTGTAGCTTTTCGCGAATTCGGCAAACCTCTCTTTTGTCGGCACATCGAGCATGAACACGCCGCCATCGAGCTTTTGTCTCACATTGGGCGGGCAGTCGAGACCTATCAGTCTGTAATATTCCTCCATTGAAATTGTGATGTGCCAGCCGTAGCAGCAGCTTCTTCTGCACGAGCCGGCTTTGCATTTGAAGTCAGTATAAAAATCCGGAACAATGTATAATCTTTTACTCATATAATTATTATTTTCTCTCACAAAAAAATTACGCGAGGAATTATACACCTGTTTTTTTCTCATGTCAAGTATGCTTTATTTGATTTTTATACAGAATTTTCAACGAAATTTTTTATTGATTATTTACATTTTTTGTAAAAATTTATGTCCGCCCGATGCCAGTGGAAATCATACAAAAAATCACCGAAATAATTTTACAATTATGTTTAATTTGCGCTTTTGCCGGCAGTTTTTTGTTGACAATTGTAATGGGATTTGTTATAATGTGATTGAAAGCTCAAGTGTATATGCAACATATGAA
>JBJFHS010000216.1:0-10638 GCA_051893885.1 Eubacteriales bacterium | reverse complement strand
ACATGACCGGACAAAACGCCGTCGTGCAGTGTCTATACTCGTGGTGTTGTCACTGGTTGTGGCAATAGGCGTGTTCTGGCAGCTGAAAATGACGGGTATTACCATGGCAGGGGATGTGTACTGCGGAATTGAAGAACATCACCACGATGAGTCGTGCATAAAGCGGACGCTTATCTGCGGTCATACCGAAGTCCCCGATCCGTATAACGCCGAACTTCCCGAGACGGATGCGGCAGCTGAGGCGTCGGATGAAATCGAAACCGTGCCCGCCGAATCACTTGAATCTGTCGATTCGGAAACTGAGCCGGAAGTAAAAATCATCTGCGAAATTCCCGAGGGACATATTCACGGCGAAGAATGCTACGAAACCGTGACCGTTGAGGGCGAATATGCCTGCGGAATTGAAGCGCACACTCACGACGAAAACTGCACCTTCACACGCGAAGTCCTGACGTGCTCTATTGAAGAACACACACATACCGACGAATGCTGGAGTAAACCCGAGCCGGTTCTGGTGTGCGGATCCGAGGAAGAAGGCCATGTGCACACAGACGAGTGCTACGTCACCCCTGAGGCGCAGCTCATCTGCGGTAAGGATGAACACACCCATACCGATACGTGCTATGAGACCGAAACCGTTGAGTGCGAACTTGCCGAACACGTGCATGACGCCTCCTGCGCAAAAACAGAAACCGTTCTGATATGCGATATTGAGGAAAACCACGTCCATACCGACGCGTGCATCGCTGTTCCCGAGACCGAGCCCGAGACTGAAACCGAAACAGAGACGGAAACAGAAACCGAGCCCGCTCACGTTCACACCGAAGAATGCTACTTAATTGAATATATTTGCGGAAAAGAGGAGCATACGCACGGCGTGGAATGCTATGCCGACGTAAACGCTGACCTTGAAACCGCTGATGACTGGGAAAAAGACCTTCCCGAGCTCACCGGATTCTGGGCTGATGACCTTGTCGCGGTCGCACAGTCACAGCTTGGCTATACCGAAAGCGAACGCAACTACGTCCTTGCCGATGCAGTCAACGGAAGCGACGGAGAACAGGTAAAGCAGGGCTACAACCGCTACGGCGCATGGTACGGCAACCCGTACGGCGACTGGTCAGCGATGTTTGCCGCATTCTGCCTGCACTATTCCGGCATCCCGAAGGAAGCAGTTCCCTATAACTCCGGCGTGAATACAATGCTTGTCGAAGCCGACAGGATGGAGCTTCTCGCAGCGGAGGATTACATTCCCGTTCGCGGCGACCTTGTCTTCTTCGACCGTGACGCAAACGGCAGTGCTGACCTTGTGGGAATCGTTTCGGCAGCTGACGAAGAAACAGTCTGGGTAATCTGCGGCGATGTGGACGGCGCGGCGGAGGAAATCGAAGTCGTACCTGCCGAAGACGAAACAATCACGGCTGTCGTATCCCTTGACGCGGCTTACGAGACATATGTAGAAATTTACGGCGAACCCGAGCCCATAGAGACCGAGGAAACCGAAGCCGAAGAAACCGAAGACCCCGAAGAAACCGAAACCGAGGAGACCGAAACCGAGGAGACCGAAGAAACCGAACCCGTCTCAGGCGAGCGCACGCTGTCTGTGATAGGCTATGACTATGTTGTCACTGTAACCTTCGACGAAACAGCGGGAATACCTGACGACGCAGTTCTGTATGCGGTTGAGATTACCGACGATGAAGACGCGGAAATCTATCACGAGGATACAAAGAACGCAATTGAGGAAAAACGCGAAGAAAACGTATCTCTGTCCTACGTGCGTCTGTTTGACATTTCCTTCATTAATAATGAGGGCGATGTGATTGAACCCGCGGAAGGCAGCAATGTAAAAGTAAGCATCGTGTTCACTGAAGGCATGAATCTTGCGGAAGACGAATCGCTTGACGTCGTACACTTCAGAGATGACGGCGAAATCGAAGTTATTGATGAAGTTGTTTCATACAACACTTCTGAAGTTTCGGACGAATCCGAGGAAGCCGCTGCGGATGAAACTGTCGCCGGTGACTGCATTGAGTTTGTGACGGATGGATTCTCCGTGTATGGAGTAGCAGTAACAGCGGTTAACCCGACAGATGCAATTAACGGACGGACAATTAAAATTACTGATGCTATTAAAGAGTACGGTTATTTGAAAGCTTCCTTTACTGATAATTCTTCCACAGCCGGAATAGTCTTTGTATGGCAGAGAAGCACTGACAACGGTTCCACTTGGGAAGACGTAGAACGTGTAAAAGTTTCGGGTGATTATTATAACGTATCTGAAGACGGAAGCGAACTGTATGTTTCTCTCGACCGCAAGTTGGTTGGCGGTATCGATGATTCAGTGCGCATTAAGTATAAAATTATCGCAACAGGCAGTGATGGTAAAGTAGAGTCTGAATATCTTGTTCCATATTACAGCGCACTCCAGAACGGTAGTTTTGAAGTCCCGAGTGCCATTACAGTTCCAGGCTATACACTTCAAAAGAATAATACTCAGGTTTTATGGAGTGATTCAAATAATGACTATGTATGGTCAAGTACGCCGAATTTTCAGCCTTATTACTCCAACGAGGATATGCCTGAAATCATTTGGAAAACAACAGCAGCTGAAAATCCAGCATATACAAGTCATGGTAGCTTTGTTAGTGGCCGAGGAAGGCGTCTGATTGAATATGTAAATGTAACAATAAATGAGAGTGGAACATCGATGGCTCAGAAATATCACAATCAGGGAACGGCTCCGGATGGTGATCAGTATGCTGAGCTGAATGCTGAAGCATCAGGTGCATTATATCAGGATGTGCTTACATATCCGGGTTCAACTATGAACTGGCAGTTGGCACACAGTGGTAGAAATGGTTATGATACCATGTATGTGGTTATCATGTCTACTGATCTTGCTGAAACAGGCGGAGACAATAATGGCCCGATTGATACACAGTCAGAAGTAAATAAGGTTATTAGCAATCCCAGCAGCTATCCTGGTGCACAGGTTTGGACATTAAGAGACCAGTCTATAGTATGGACTTATCGTAACGGTACATATACTGTGCCGGATAGTCAGTATCTTACACGTTTCTACTTCGTGGCAGGAGCAACATCAAGCGGCGATAATACTGTAGGAAACCACATCGACAACATCTGGTTCAGCACAGAACTTCCGCCGCCGGCTCCCGGAAAAGCAAATCTCACAATTGAAAAAGTTGTAGAAGGCGTAGAAGTTACAGATGAAGTCAAAAACAGCATTTCCTTTGTATATACAATTGACAACGGCAATCAGGTAACGGTCAGCGGTAATGCCCTCAACTGGAATGGCAATACTGGTACATTTACTGTTGCGCTTGATGTTACTGCAAACGGCTCAATCAATTATGTCGTAACCGAAACTGCTGGTGATATAACGGGCTATACTTTATCAACAACAAAGGCAAATGACACAGGCACATTGAAAGATCAGGGAACGGCTAAAGCGACATTTACAAACACCTACACACCCAATACAGCAGATCTGATTATTGCTAAGGTGGACGAAGGTGATAATCCGCTCGCCGGTGCGACTTTCAAACTCCAGAAGAAAAATACTGCTGACACTTATGAGGATGTAATAGAAAACGGAAGTCCGCTAACGTTCACTGTTGGAGACGACGGTAAATACACACTTAGAGAACTCACTGTCGGAGAATACAGGCTTGTTGAAACCGTGGCTCCGGCGGGATATTACCTTATGACACAGGGTGTTGAGTTCAAAGTTGTAGCAGGTGCGGTTGTATATGAGGGTTCGAGCGCGGATATAGCGTTTACTTCTGCTACTGATACATCCCTTGCAATCCTCACCATAACGAACCACACGGGTTCAGAATTACCGCAGACCGGAGGAGCCGGTACTTACCTTTACACATTCTCGGGAATGATCCTGATGTTAATCCCGTTTATGTACTTCGGATACAAGAGAAGGAAGCGCGAGAGGAGAGCGTGACCAACCCGAAATCCGAAACTATATAATATTCCAACATTTTGAAAATTTCACAAAAAACTAAAAAGAAAGGAACATAAAAATGAAAAAGTTTTTATCAATCCTTATGGCAATCATGATGGTTGCTATGCTCGGCATCACGGCTTTTGCGGATGATGAACCGACAACACCGACAACATATACCATTACTGTAGCGAATACAGTTAGTGGTCAGGACTACTCTCTTTATAAGCTCCTCGATTTGTCTTACAATGTAGATGCAGATGCTTACTATTACACAGTAAATTCTGATTGGGAAGATTTCTTCGATCAGGAATCAATTGAGGATTATGTAACGATTGGTGCTGCCGGTGATGTAACATGGGTTACAGGTGCTGATGCACAGGCATTTGCTCAGGCAGCTCTTGCATATGCAACTGATAAAACACACACTATTGCTCCGGTAGCTACAACAAAAGCTACTGCTGATGGTGCTTCCTTTACAGTAACAGAACTTGGTTACTACCTCGTAAGCACTTCTCTCGGTGCACTCGTTGCTCTTGATACTGTAAGCAAAGAAGCTATCACTGTTTACGAAAAGAACGACTATCCGACTCTCACCAAAACTGTTAAGGAAGACAGCACAGGCGTATATGGTGAAACAGCAACTGCTGATGAAGGCGAGAATGTATCATTCAAGCTGCACGTAGAAGTTCCCAATAACCATACATACACAGGTATCACTGATGACGGTGTCAATAAGGACTTTATCATTACTGATACTCTCCCCGCAGGAATGACATATGTTGGTAAAGCGGTACTTTCTGATGACACTACACCTGACTCCTCTCTTACTGTTGACACTGTTGTAAATACTGATGGTACAACTACAGTAACATTTACTGTTGCTCAGGCATACATAACAACCACAGACAACAAGACTTTTGATATTACTTACGATGCTAAGCTCAATAATGCTGCAATAGCTGGAACAGCTGAAACTAACACAGCAAAACTTACATATGGTACATTTGTAACAACAGATGATACAGCTTCTCTCACTACTTACAAAATTGATGTATACAAGTATACCATGAATGGTAATGACAAAAAAGGTCTTGCAGATGCTACATTTAAGCTCTACAAAATGTCTGGTGATGTTAAACTGTACTTTGTAAAGGCTGCTGACGGTTCTGTTTCATGGACAGCAAATGAATCTGAGGCAACTTCTTACACAACAACTGAAGCTGGCGGTTATACCATTACATTCGATGGTCTGGATGATGATACATATTATGTAGAAGAAACTCAGGCTCCTGCTGGTTATAACCCTCAGACAGCACCTACAGAAGTTAAAATCACTAAAGATAATGTAACTTCTAACCGTTTAGCAGAAGTATTGAACAACACTGGTTCCGAACTTCCTTCCACCGGTGGTATCGGTACAACAATCTTCTACGTAGTTGGCGGTATCCTCATGGCCGGCGCGGTCGTTCTCCTTGTTACCAAGAAGAAAATGTCCGTAAAGTAATTTGACCCCACACTGAAACGTTTATCGCGTTCGTGTATTCCTGTTAGTTTATTTATTTCCCGTCAGGGGCGGTGCTCCTCATTCCACTGCCCCTCGCCGGGTTAAATTTCCGATAACATCAGGGAGAAGCCAATGAAAAATACCCTTTCCAGCATAATATTATTACTCGTATTTTTCGTGGGTCTCTCCGTGCTGCTATATCCGACAATCTCCGATTACTGGAACTCAAAAACGCAGTCGCGCGCCATCGTTGATTACGAGTCCGTTCTTCAGAACCTGACGCCCGAGGATTACTCCGCTGAGTTCGCCGCCGCTGACGAATACAACGCTCAGATGCGTAATGTCGATTTCCCACTTATGTATTACGACCGCGTCGAGGGCTACAACGATATCCTCAACATCGGCGGAAACGGCATCATCGGCTATATCACCATCGAAAAAATCAAAGTTGAGCTTCCTATCTACCACGGCACTTCAAATTCCGTCCTCAACGTCGCCGCAGGTCATCTCGAGGGCACAAGCCTTCCCGTCGGCGGTGAAAGCACTCACGCCGTTATCTCCGCACACCGCGGCCTGCCGTCTGCCAAGCTATTTACCAACCTTGACAAGCTCGAAGTCGGTGACACCTTCGTTATAACCGTCCTCGACCGCGTCCTCACCTATGAAGTCGACCAGATTTTAATCGTCCTCCCGAACGAGGTTGACGAGCTTTACGTGCGCGATGGCGAGGATTTATGCACCCTCATCACCTGCACCCCTTACGGCATCAACACCCACCGTATGCTTGTCCGCGGCCACCGTATCGAGACCGACGCCCCGAAACCGACAATCTACGTCTACTCCGATGCCTATAAAATCGACCCGATTATCGTTACCCCCGTCGTCGCAGCCCCGATTCTGTTCTTACTCCTCGTCTGGCTGCTTGTGAAATACCGAAAGAAAAAATAATTTCATTTTAAAAATACTGTAAATCAAACAGGAGAAATATTATGCGAACGAAATTACAGAAAATTTTATCGCTGATCCTCGCGGTGTGCATGATTGCGGCATTGACCTCGGTCGCTTTTGCGGCTGATTCGGATTCCGTTGTGGATTTTAACCGAAAGGGAAGCATTACCCTCAAGGTTCTGAATCTCCACAATACCAATGACGTAGTACACAGCGGCGTTTACACCATTTATCTGGTAGCAACCGCTGTCACGGAAAACCACAATCTGAAGTTCGTCCCGACAGCTGATTTCGCGGGCTGCGGTATTTCGCTTGACGACCTCAACGCGGAGGGCCTCGCAGTTCATCTTTCCGCTTACGCTCAGGACAATCAGCTCGCCGGCCTTATGTCAGCAAGCCCCGACTCAAACGGTGAAGTGAAGTTTGAAAACCTCGAGCTCGGCCTTTATCTCGTTGCGCAGACAGGCGAAGCGGACGGCTATTACGATATCTCGCCTTTCGTTATCTCCATCCCCATGACAAATGAGGAAGGCACCGGCTGGGTTTACGACATTTATGCTTATCCCAAGGCTGAAGAAAAGCCCGAGGAGCCGATAGTTCCCATGCTGTGGTACTTCACTGTTCAGAAAAAGTGGTACGACGGTCTTGACAAGGACGACCACGACAGCGTTAAAATCGGTCTCATCAAAAACGGCAAGCTCGTTGACACCGTATATCTCGGCGATCACAACGACTGGTGCTACACGTGGTCCAATCTCCAGCGCGGCTACGGTTACGATGTGGTCGAGCTTGAAGTGCCGGAGGGCTACACCGTAAGCTATTCGTATGAATACTCGAACAAGATCATTGTCAAGAACACAATCGACAAAATCGAAATCCCGGAGATAATCGAGACTGAAGAACCTCAGAAGCCGGACGACAAGGAGCCCATCATTGACGAAAATGTCGAAACCGATACTCCCGAGCCGGATGAAACTGAGCCGCAGATTCCCGATTTACCCGAAACCGAACCCGACGAAACCGAAAAGCCCGTTGAAGAAACCGAACCCGGACTTATCCAGACCGGTCAGCTCAATTGGCCCGTGCCGGTTCTCGCGGGATGCGGTCTGCTGCTGTTCATGCTCGGCTGGATTCTTACCTTCATGAAGAGGAAGGATAAGAATGCGTAAGCTCGGTATCCTGTTTATGACTTTTGGAGCGGTGCTGATTTCGGCGGCACTGCTCCTGCTTTTATACAACCGAAACGAGGACAATTTAGCAGGTCAGGCTGTGATGGCGGCTCTCCCGGATGTGCAGAACGCAATCAGCGAGCATTCCAATTCCGCATCGGCTGAGGGAAGTGCCGCGACTGACGAACACATCGACCCGTTCGACTACGCCGCAGTCGAGGAAGCCGGACAGATGACGGTTACAACTGTGGGGGATTACGACTACATCGGGTATCTGACGATTCCTGTCCTTGAGTTGGAGCTTCCCGTGATGTCTGACTGGACTTACGAAAATCTCAAGCTGACTCCGTGCCGGCACATGGGCTCCAGCAAGACCGACGATCTGGTTATTGCGGGCCACAATTACAAGCAGCATTTCGGCAAAATTCCCAATCTGCAGTACGGTGATTTGGTGATATTCACCGACATGGAGGGCACTGTCAATACATACACGGTCGGTGCAATTGAGACACTTGAGGCGAACGCAATTGAATGGGTTGAAGAAAGCGATTGGGCGCTGATTCTGTACACCTGCACCTACAGCGGAAAGGACCGTATTGCAGTCTGCTGCGAGAGAATAACGGCAGATAGGTAAAATTTACTTACGCGCGGATTTTTCTGACGGGATTGTTCGGATAATTTACAAAAAAATAAAGGGTGAGCATTTTAGTGACCGGCTCTCCCTTTTTTGTTTTGCTGATTTTTGAACATGGTTCGGTACAGTTTATTTTACAGTGCCAATATACGCTGCTCAATTGAATGAATAACATCCATGAAAACTTCGTCACTCTGTCCTGTAGGGTCAGGGAGGCCCCAATTGTCATCGAATTCTCTGCTGACACAGGGGCATACGACGCCGCAGCCCATCGAGATAATAACATCGGGTGAAGGAATTTCATCAATGGTCTTGCAGTACTGTGTTTTCGCCATATCAATGCCGTAAATCTGTTTTACCAGCCTGACTGCATCGGGATTTATCTGAGATTTTGTTTCGGTTCCTGCCGAATAGAAGTCAAAGTCGTTTCCGCGCAGATGACGGCCGAGTGCTTCTGCGATCTGACTCCGGCATGAATTATGTATGCAGATGAAAGCAACTTTTTTCTTAGCCATTCCTGAACCATCCTTTCGTGCTGTTCGCAATTTTTACTGGAAAAAGCGAGACAAAAACCTCACGGCAGTTTACTTCAGTCAGAATCCCATCTTGCGAAGCAGCTTTTCGACATCGGCAGACTTGAGGACTTTTCCCATTGAAACAACCTTTTCGTTGACCACAACAGCGGGCATGGACATAACGCCGTAGTCCATTATCTTCTTCATGTCGGTGATATACTCCACTTCCGTGTTCAGCCCCATAGCCCTGACTGCGGCTCTTGTGTTTTCATACAGCTCATGGCATGACTTGCATCCGGCGCCCAGAACCTTTATACTGATCGAATTGCTGTCACCACCGCGGGCTGGAGCCTTCTTTTCTTCCTTCTTTTTAATAAAACCGAAAATTGCCATAAAATACCTCCGTTAGATAATAAAATTCTGAATTGCGTTAAAGAAATATCCCACGATGATGATGCCGGATGTACAGACCGCGATAAAGATGCCGAGCAGCTTCGGTTTGACCGCCTTTCGGAGCATGATCATGGATGGGAGCGATAGGGTTGTGACCCCCATCATAAAGGACAGCACCACGCCGAGCTGAGCTCCTTTTGCAAGCAGAGCCTCCGCAATCGGAATCGTGCCGAAAATGTCAGCATACATTGGGACGCCGGCAATTGCAGCGATGATGACGCCAAATGGATTGCCTGTTCCGAGAAGCCCCACGATAAATTCTTCTGGAATCCAGTTGTGGATGAGTGCTCCGATGCCCACGCCGATTACTACATATGGAGCGACCTTTTTTGCCGTTGACACAACCTGCCCCCACGAGTAACGGATTCTGTCTTTGAAGCGCAGCTCATCCACGGGAACATCAACAGAATGGCCGCTGCGGATAAACTCCTCAACCTGTTCCTCCAAATGCAGTTTCTCAATCATTGTGCCGCCTGCCACAGCGATAACAAGCCCCAGCACCACGTAGACTACGGCTACCTTCCAGCCGAAAATGCTCATCAGGAGGACCAGACTGCCCAGATCCACCATGGGGGACGAAATCAGGAAGGAAAATGTAACTCCCAATGGCAGTCCGGCACCGGTAAAACCGATAAACAGCGGTATGGACGAGCAGGAACAGAATGGCGTCACCGTACCAAGAAGCGCGGCGGCACAGTTGGCTCCTATTCCGTGAAATCGACCGAGGATTTTTTTGGTGCGCTCCGGCGGAAAATAGCTTTGGATATAGGAGATGACAAAAATTAGAACTCCCAGCAGGACCATTATTTTGATTATATCGTAGAAGAAAAACCGAACGCTGCCGCCGATTTGACCTGTTGTATCCAATCCGCAGGCCTCCAGAATGCTTCCGATCAAAGTGTTCAGCCATTTCATACCGAGGATTTCATTTTGAAAGAAGTCCCACCCGGCTTTTATCGCTTGCATTATTGCTCCCTCACTTGTAAATTAAATCAAGAAAATTCGATTTGAAATTCCGCTGAAAAGCCATCTCAGCTTTGAAATGGCCTTTTTATTATTTGCAGCACTTTTGGCATCCTGTAAAGTCATCCGATACTGCCGTGATTTCTTTCAGCAGCCCGATTGCTCTTTCACTGCCCTGCTTACTGATTTTGTAGTGCGTCCACTTTCCCTCTTCGCGGCTTGTGACAATTCCGGAATCACACAGGATTTTCATGTGATACGAAAGGGAGGACTGCGGCATATCCATTTCATCAATCAGGATGCAGGCGCATTTTTCACCTGTATGCAGCAGCTCCAGAATCCGCAGCCGACGCTCATCGCACAGGGCTTTGAATACCTTTGCGCGTTCCTCATATACTGTTGCCATTCGCACACCTCAAATCAACATTTCCTGATATATTATATTCTTCAAATCGAAAAAAGTCAATATG
>JBJFHS010000215.1:0-10766 GCA_051893885.1 Eubacteriales bacterium | reverse complement strand
CGACGGATATGTTTACGCTGCGGATGCAACCGGCGGTCGGATTTATAAAATCGCGTCTGACGGAACCATCGCGGCAGAAACACAGCTTGAAGGAAGCGCAAACTGCATCAAGACGTACAACGGCATGGTTTATGCGGGTCACGGCGGCCATGACGGAAAAATCACCGTTCTGAACGACAAACTCGAAATCAAGGCGGAAATCCAGACCGGCCACACCCCGAACGACATCGAGTTCATCGGCGACAATGCCTATGTCGTAAACCGCTTCTCAAATACCGTTTCCGTTGTGAATCTCACGGACAATTCCGTTGTCAGCGTCGAAGTCGGCAGAGAACCGATGGCGGCCGAAGTTCTGAACGGAAAATGTTATGTCGCCTGTCATCTTCCCGAGGGTGCGGCCAACGACGGAAATGTCAGCGCGTCAGTTTATGTAATTTCCGCGGACAACAGCGTAAAACAGATCGAGCTGGTCAACGGAAGTGGCGGAGTTTCCGATATTGCCGCGACCCCGGACGGAAAATACCTCTTTGTCTCCGCAGTCATCGCACGGTATCAGTATCCCACGACACAGCTCGACGGCGCGTGGATAAATTCCAACGGCTTTGCGATTATTGACGCGGAAAATGACACCTACAAGACGACGGTTCTGCTCGACGATCCTATGCTCGGCGCGGCTTCTCCGTGGGGAATTGCCTTTGATTCGGACAACGTTTACTTTGCCGCATCCGGTGTTCATGAAATCATCAGCGTTCCGCTCGACAAGCTGTTCAGTATCATAAACAAGTCGTCAAACAGGGACCGTGAGCTTGCGGATGATATCGGGATTCTGAATTCGATACGCACACGCACCTCACTCCCCGGTGAAGGAGTCCGTTCGATTTCCTGTGCTGACGGAAAGCTGTACTGCGGTCAGTATTTCACCGGCAACATCGCTGTCATGGATACTAAAACACTTGAAATCACCACAATTTCCCTCGGTGAACAGCCGGAAGCCGACATTGTCCGTGTGGGCGAGACTCTTTGGTACGATGCAACGCAGTGTTATCAGTACTGGGAATCCTGCGCTTCATGCCACCCGAGCGGCAGAGTGGACGGCTTTAACTGGGACAACCTGAACGACGGTCTGGGCAACCCGAAATCCGCGGTATCAATGACCTACGCGCACCGTATGCCGCCCGTGATGATAACCGGTATCCGTGCCGACGCCGAAACCGCTGTCCGTGCCGGAATGAAGTACATTCAGTTCAACACAATCAGCGAGGAATCAAATCAGGCAATCGACGAATTCCTGAAAGCACAGCTGCCCGAAACCTCACCCGCTCTGCAGCTCGACGGTACGCTCACCGAAACCGCAGCGGAAGGAAAGGAACTGTTTGAGCAGTACGGCTGTGTACACTGTCACCCCGCTCCGCTTTATACCGACCTCGAATTCCACACCTCTCCGATTCTCGGCGAAGACGGAGGCTGGGAAAACCGCGACTTTGTGACCCCGACTCTTGTGGAAGTATGGAGAACCGGGCCTTATATGTACAACGGAAGTGCCGCAACGCTTGAGGAAGCAGTCGCCAACTTCATGCCCGATGCAAACGACGACGATATTGCAAAAGTTGCCGAATTCGTCCGCTCAATCGGTATGGAAGGCGAAGATTACGGCGTGGAACAGCTTTTCTCCGAACTCGGCGGAAATGTATCTCAGGGAAGACCGGCATCAGGCTCCGAAATCACCGGATTTACCGTGCGCTGTCAGTCACGCGACACAAAAGTGTGCACCGCGAAGCTGACTGTAACGGACGCAGAGGGAAATGCGGTATTTGAAAAGGAATCCGTTCTCGGAAAAATGCAGTACAACACCGCAGTTATGGTTGAGGTCGAAGGCTGCACCGTACCTGATAACGGAAAAGTGAAAATTGAGCTGAACGACAGCAAGGGGAATGCTCTCGCGTCAACATATGTCCTCAGTGTGAAAGACTGAGCGGAAGGAGGACTACATAAATGAAAAAAAGCTATAAAATCCTGACCCTCATTCTTGCCGTGATTATGATCTGCTCCACTTTTCTGGCTGTGGTTTACGCCGAATCCGGCAAAGCAGAGGACGCCATGACCTTTGACGGCAAAAAAGCGGAGGTCATCGCAAAACTGTACGAAGAAACACCGTATTACGTGGTTGTACGTCACCGTCAGCTCGGCGCGTCCCACTATGCCTACACCGAAGCTCTCGCGGAAGACCTCGGTAGGAACAATCAGGACCCCGAGGGCAGTGAAGCCGTGTTCAATCCGGGCTCCGAAATGGTTCTCGTCACGGTGATAAAGAACGAAGACGGCACCTACAGAACCGTGGAGGAGAAGCTGCTTGAATCGAAAAAAGGCGTCATCCGCGACCCCGATGTTTCCGCAGACGGTGAACGAATCCTGTTCTCATGGAAACAGAGCAGCGTCGACGATTATCACCTGTATGAAATGACACTCGCCACCCGCACAATCACACAGCTGACCTTCGGCTCCGGCGCTGCGGACATTGAGGGAAAATACCTCTCCGACGGCTCCATTGTGTTCAACTCCACCCGCGATATACAGACGGTTGACTGCTGGAAGACCCCGGTGTCAAATCTGTACAAATGCAACGCGGACGGCTCCGAAATTCTCCGTCTCGGCTACGACCAGGTTCACACGACCTACCCCACCGTTACCTCCGACGGACGGATCATTTACACGCGCTGGGACTACAACGACCGCACCCAGATGTGGATTCAGGCTGTGTTCCAGATGTTTGAAGACGGCACCAACCAGACCGAACTGTACGGAAACAACTCCAACTTCCCCACCACTCTGATGCACACCCGCGAAATTCCAGGCGAGTCCGGCGTATATCTCTCAATCGCGTCGGGTCACCATGTGTATCAGCACGGAAAGCTGGTTATAATCAACACCGCTGCCGGCAGAAACGACAAAAATGCGGTAAACTTTGTGTTCAACGACGGCACGTCAAAGCAGAACGACGTCGACACATTCGGTCAGAGCGGCAGACAGTACAAGTACCCCTATGCCCTCTCCTCCGAGCTGTACCTGTACGCGGCAGTTGACAACTATACCGGAGTCGACGCGAACTTCTCAATTTACGCATACGATACGGAGCTCGGCCGTGAAGTCGAATTCATCAAGTCAAACAACAGAATGCCCTCCAGCCAGTGTGTTCCGGTTTACACCCGCACTCTGTTCACCCGCCCGAGTATGGTGAATTACGCATCTGATGCCGGCACCTTCTATGTGTCAAATGTGTATGAAGGCCCCTCAATGGAGGGAATCGCGGTCGGTACGGCAAAATATCTCCGCGTGGTTGAGCTTGAATTCCGCTCCTCAGCCATCGGCGCAACCGTTGCATGGGGTTCAGGTTCATCAGACCCGTTCTCACCTATCGCAGCAGGTACCGGCGCATGGGATATCAAAACCGTTCTCGGCGTCGTACCAATTGAGGAAGACGGCAGCGCGCTGTTTAAAGTTCCCGCAAACAAAACGCTGTATTTCCAGCTTCTCGACGAAAACGGCTGCGTAATCCAGACCATGCGTTCATGGACGACGCTTATGCCGAACGAAACCTTCTCCTGCGTCGGATGCCATGAGGACAAGAACATCGCTCCGACCGTGTCCGGCACCACGACCCTCGCCATGAAGAAAGGAGTGCAGAACCTTCAGCCCGATCTCTGGATGGAATCCGACCACGATCCATACAGTGACGCGGACACCGTCGGTTTCTCCTTCCTCGAAGAAGTACAGCCGATTTTAGATGAAAGCTGCGTTGTCTGCCACTCCGACACATCCGCTTCTCTCTCCATGATCGGCGTAAGAAGCAGCAGCATGGACGACCTCGGCACGATTCTCGCAGAAGACGCGGTGTGGTCGTTCAGTTCGGATTACAGCTCGGACACATTCAACTCGATGAGTGGCGACGCTGAGTATCCGAATACCGCACACGCACCTTTCGGAGACGGAAAAACGGAACCGCGCGAGCACAACACTACATGGACCTCAGGATACCTGAAAGCACGCACCACGTTCACCGGCACGTATTACGCACTGAACGAGAGCGCTCTCTCCTTCAGCGGTCAGCTCTGCGGAAAGGCGAAGATTTACGTCAACGGAACTCTCGTTGCGGAAGTCGAGAACAAGACCGGCGGTGAAATCAGCATTCCCGTAACCAACGAGATGCGCAAAGCGTTCGTATTCGGCGAAAACGTACTGTCCGTCGAAGTGGAAGGCAGCTATTTCTCACTCGGTCTTGAAGCGGCATCCTCTCTGAACGGCGAAAAGAAAACCTTCATCCGCCAGTACGCAAGCTGGGAATACATCCAGTCCGCAAACCTGAACAAGACTCCCGAAGGCTGGACAACCGGCGAAGACACCTCCGACAAGTGGCAGACCGGTCAGACCCCGTTCGGCGACAGAAACATCGACGGCATCAACTGGAAAACCGACTGGTCGGGAAGCAAAAACGCAATCATTCTCCGCCGCGAATTCACGGTTGACGACATCAACAAATTCAAGGGCTCCCCGCTGTCGGCAAACATCACCTACGACGACGGAATCAAAATCTATATAAACGGCAAAGAGGTCTTCGAGGATCCCAACTGGGTCGACACCTACGTGGAAATCGAGCTGGCAAAGGATGCGTCGGACGTTCTCGTGGAGGGCAAAAACATAATCGCAATCTCCCTCTGCAATACCGCCGGCGGACGGCAGATCGACCTCTCGCTTTACTCATACGAAAAGCCGGAAGAAGCTGAAGAAGTCGAACCGCTCGATTCCTCCGTCGGCAAGGCGCAGTTCTCACTCGAGGACACCAATATTGTCGGTTCGCGTCAGAAGAAATACTGGCCTCTCTCCTACCTCGTTCTGACCGGCGCATATCCGAGCGGAAGCAACTGGCTGGCAACACCGGACGGAGATTTCGTCAATTTCCTCTCCTCCATGAGCGGCGCCGAAATCGTACCCCCATACACCTTCGGTTCCTCACAATCCGCACTCATCGAACGGCTGAGAAGCGGTCACGGCAGTCTCACCGAGGAGCAGATACGCACTATCGAATGCTGGATTGACCTTGTAGTCCCCGCATACGGCTCGTATGACGAAAACGTCACATGGAACGCAAACGAACAGCGTGAATTCGACGAAAAAGAAAACAAGCGCGAATATTACGACAATCTCAACAAAGCGGTAATCGACTATAAGGGCGGCGCGTATGACTCGTCGGACGTTGTCAGAATCGAATTCATGAACGCAAACGGCAGCGTGATCGGCTCAACGGAGGGCGTCGGCTATGCGATTCTGAACGTGGAAGGCAGCTATTCCGCGAAGCAGAGCGTGAAGATAACCCTACCCGACGGGCAGAAATACATCGCCGTATGTCTGAACTCCAAGCTCGGCGAGCAGATTGTGTATTGCCCGAGCGGTGTATTTGAATACAGGTTCCCGTCAGGAATGGGCAGCATCTTCCCGACCGCGCTCAACGACAAGACGGACGTTGTCTACATCAACAATGTGATTGCCGCGAGAATCCCGACCGAAGACGAGCTGACCGAACAGAGAAACCTCGCCGAAAACGTCTACGACCTGAAAAATTCCGCAAATCAGTTCCCGCACGCCGAAACCAACAGCGTAGCCGACAACAACGCATTGCAGTATGAATCCCGCTGTGCAATCGACGGCTTCACTGCAAATCAGGGTCACGGAACATGGCCGGTTCAGTCATGGGGCCCCGACAAGGCGACGATGGATTCCAACTACATCTCCGTCGATTTCGGCAGAGAAGTACAGCTCGATTCGCTTGAAATCATCATCCGCTGCGACTTCCCGCATGACACATGGTTCACCGGCGCTGAGATAACGCTCTCCGACGGCACAACCAGACAAATCAATATGTATAAGACCGATGACGCCATGGTATTCGATATGGGCGGCGCAAAAACCTCCTCTATCAGGCTCTCCGGCTTCACCACTGCGGAAGACAAATGGGCAGCAATCACGGAAATCCGCGCGTTCGGCTCCGACATAATCGGCTGACGTCTGCCCTGCCCCATATCCAACTCACATAAAAGAAAAAAACAGATATAAGAAAGGTTTAAAAAAATATGATAATCAGAAAACTGCGTCCCGACGAGAAAGGAAAGCTGGACGCCATACAGAGTCTCGCGTTTTCGTTCTCCTGCGATATTGAAAAAGCCGCAGAAGGACAATTGGACAGTGAAGTCTACGGCGCTTATCTCGATGACGGTGAAACGCTGACCGCCACCATCTTCACGCCGGAATTCGACAGCTACTACTGCGGAAAAGACTTTCCCTCTGTAGGTATCGGCGGAGTTGCATCCCTTCCCGAATACCGAAGACTTGGAGCTGTCCGTGCTATTTTCAGCGAGATTTTCCGTCTTGCTCCCGAACGCGGCTGGGCTACGAGCTTTCTTTACCCATTTTCCTGCAATTATTACCGTCAGTTCGGCTATGAACGTCTGCTGAAACGCAGGGAGATCAAAATTCCGATTTCCGACCTCAGCAGATTCCCGCGTAATACGGATGCCGGACTGTACCAAAAGAACGGCACGGTGTCCAAGGCCGAGCTTCTCTCCGTGTACAACGCATATGCGGCAAACTACAATATTATGTTCCGCCGGAACGAAAACACAGGAGCATGGTCTGATAGGCCTCATTCCTCACGTATGCTGACCTACCTCTGGTATGACGAAAACAAATCACCCGCCGCTCTTGCCACCGTCAGAACCGAAAACGAGGAACTGCGCGTATCGGAGCTCTGCTACACATCCCCTGACGCTCTGCGCGGAATTCTCGGTTTTCTCCGTATGTTCGAGGGACAGGCAAACTCGATCCGATTCTGTCTTGTCCCCGCCGACAGCGAGCTTGAACTCCTCCTCAGCGAATACGTGAACGCGGAGTACTACGCCTCCAGCAACGCAATGGGCAGGATTTTACTCCCCGAGGTTCTGCTGAAAAACAACGCCTACCCTAAAGAGCCGGGTCACTTCCGCCTGCAGATCGACGATACGCTTGAATACAGCCGTGGTGTCTACGACGTGGAATACGGAAACTCTCAGGCAGAGGTGAAAAAGCTGCCGTTTGACTCGGATTACGATATTTCCCTTGCACCTCAGCCGCTGAGCCGGATCCTGTTCGGCATGGAAAACTTCAACGCCCGCCGTGCCGCATATATGGATGGAGTAAAACTCAACAGTGACGCGGAGGATTTCTTCCGTGCCTTCCCCAAGCGCCCCATGCTTCTGTATGAGGGATTTTAATAAAAACCGCGCGAATGTTGTTTTGTGTGATTTATCACGTTGATATTTCACAAAAAATAACGCAAGTCCGATAAAAACAAAAAAAAAGCATCCGAAAATCCGATAACAGCCAAAAAACGTTTAGCTTATCGGAAAACAGGGTGCTTTTTGTTATCTTATTTTCCTGCCATCTTCTTAAGTAAGGGAATCAGACAGCCGCCTATGGTGTTGCCGATTATTACAACAACGGTGAACACCACTGCCTGTAAGCCGCCGTTCAGTGCAACCCAGAAGTATGCCATATCGGCGATTGAGTGCTCAAAGCCGGACAGAATGAACACAGGCACACAGAAAACAATACCTGCCATAGAACCTTTTTCCTTGAAAATGCCTACAGCGGTGTACATCAGAATCCCACAGAACACAGCGGAAACCAGTACGGCGGGGAGAGACTGCTCAAGCTTAGCGTCCGTCATGGCAGTTGCTGCGGCGGGAAGTGCGGGACGGCAGAAACCGATCAGCAAACCCGATATGCACGTACCGATTGCGTTTCCGAAGAGGCAGAACACGGTTGCCAATACATCCGCTTTCTTATGTGCGTTGACTATGTATCCGATTTTGCCGGTAAACAGCATCATATCCAGCTGACATATTGCTGTCAATGCCACCGCAAACAAAACTGCACCGACGATTTTATTATCACATGACAGAAATACTGCGGCTCCTATACCTATCATGAAGCCTGCTGCGATGCCGTTAAATAAAGCTTTTCTCATTTTTCCCTCCGTTATGTGTTCCGAGCATATTAATTTAGTATTATATCACATATTTGTGTCTATATTTTGAACAATTACCGCAATAAAACAGCGAAAGCGGAAAATGTATGCAGGACTTTCCATTCTTCATCGAGCTCACGTTAAAATAACAGCGGTCATCCAATCCACTGCCGGACAGCCGCTGTTATTTTTTTGTTTACATCATCTCAGCATTTTCAAACGCACCGAGCAGTATTTCCTTTGAAAGAGCGGACTTCAGATAGCATCGCGCTCCGACGGGACATATCACCCTGCCGTTCACTTCTTCAAGGGAAACCGCTTCCCCGCCGAGTTCTTTTTCAATCAGTACATCCGCGCTCTTCAGACTGAGGGCCATTTTTCCGCTGCCGGAGGTATGCCAGAAAACAATGTAATGTGCATCGTTTCGCTCGAAGAAAAAAGCCCTTACCTCCTTTGCGGAGCACGGAATCTGTTCATAGGGAACGAGCTCATATTCCCCGCTCTCGTTTATCAGAAGAATGTGTTCCCTGCCCGGTTCGCGGAGCAAAAGCTTCTGTTCCTCGCTCAGCCAACCCGTCCTGCGCACATCCTCCCAACGCCTCATGACCTCAAGGTTGTCGTCAGTTCGGGGATGATTCCGGAACGCATCGAGATTGACCTGCAAAGTCACCGGACAATCCCACGCGGCGGCATGACTGGTTCCGTATTCAAACATATCCGGCTGGGTACCTGTTCTGCCGTCCTCGGGTAGGTAATATCCCCACCAGCCGAAATTGATGCGGGTGAAGTCCTGACGCATTCTGGGTGCTTCCTCCGCCGGATATCTGTCGATGGATTTTTTGAAAACTTCAGGCGGAAACACATCAAACGCATTTCCTCCCGAGAGAATGTGCCAGCTGAAATGCGCTTTTGCGGCACTCTCGGCATACAGCGGCGCGGGATTCAGCTTTTTGTACACCCGATACTGGGCATTCGGCACATGAATACCGTGCGGTGCATTGGTTCCCTCCGAGCCGTCAAAATAGACAAACTCAAATCCCGCACTGTAAAAACCGGCAATTTTATCCGCAATCTCGTCCTGAAGGCCGGTGTTCTGGTCGATGTACGCGCTCCATCCGCCGAATTCGCTGATGTCAAGAATACCGCCTATCAATCCGGCCGGATGTGGGGCAACAGTGGTGTCGTACTGTCCGCGTCTGCATCCAGTAAAGCGGTACGGAGGTTCCGTCGTATATGCCTCATAGGAAATCAGCTCCCCTCCGAAGTTCAGATAACGGCATTTCGGATTCATGACGGTGTTTTCAGGATTCTGCTCCACATAAACCTCTGTATCGTCCGTCTGAAGGCTTTTTGCGAGGGTAAAATGCCTTGTCAGATTCACTCTGTGGTCGACAACCGGAGTGATATAGCGGCTCCAGAGCCCGATATGAGTCTGCAAAAAGTGAACTCCGGGAGTGATTCCGGCAGCCTTTATTCGGTCCAGCAGCTTTTTTAAATCCTCCCTGCCGTTGGGATAGCTCGGAAGATAGTCGTAATCCCCGCAAAGCCCGTAGCCGTTTTTCTCTTTGATAAAGGCAGTGTAATAGATGAGCATCATGCGGAAGCCGCCCTTTTTTGCATATGCGATGTGCTCGTCAACATTGTCGGGGTTTATCCATCCCGTCCAGTATGCGGAGGAGTTGATTGTCGGGAAGTTACGACGGCTCTGTACACCGCGCGGAAGCTGATAATCCCTTTCAAGAGAGTCGATTGCGTCAAGAAGCCGGTGAGTCGGAGCGGCAATTACGGCAGCGGAACATCCGCGCAGCTTTATTCCTTTTACGGCATCGGCAGTCATGACGCGGTATCCCTTTCGGCGCTCCGATTCGATAACGGCATAAGGTGAGACGGCGAGTACATTGACCGCGGCAGAGTCATCCCAACTCACGTTCAGCCACTCCCCGAAATTGGCGCGGTTCTTCACGGGAAGCTGAACAAGGCGGAATTCGGCGGCAGGAGGCGGAGTGAGCTCCAGTCCGGCATAACTCTCGGGCGGAACAATAAAGTCCGTCAGCTCAAATGCCAGATACATAGGCGCTTCCTTTACCGTCACGACTGCCTCATACGGGGCAAGCTCAAATCCGACAATCAGACGCTCTCCCTCTCTCCGCAGCGAGTTTCCCTGATATGTGGTACGCTTATTGGGATACGCCAGCTTTATCTCGTTGTTGAATGGACGCTCCTGCGTGACCGAAAACAATGAAATTTCCTCACCCTGACGCAGGCACTCCTCACCTGTCTCCTTAACAACAAGGCTTTTCACGATGCAGTCTTCGCCGACAGTCAGACGACACAGTTCATTTTCTATGACAACACACTTTTCGTTTTCCATGCGCATATCCTCCGCACCGCAGATGTTCGTTTGTTATTTTTCATACGGCGGCTCACTGTTTTTATTTATTGTTCAGATTCTCAGGTGTTAAATTACGCGGGATAATGTATCATGACGTTCTCGCTCTCCAACACCTTCTGGAGCTTTCCGACGTCGATACCGTAAACAGGTTTTCCGTCGTCAATGGCAAGGCACACCGCATCTCCCGCTGCCTGACCGGTGATGATTGCCGGCGGAATTACGCGGAGCACATCCCATGCGTATCCCACTCCGGACACACTTCTTCCCTCGGTGATAAGGTTGTCATAGCCGCTTCTTATCATGGTGCGGTATGGCACTTCG
>JBJFHS010000214.1:0-10803 GCA_051893885.1 Eubacteriales bacterium | reverse complement strand
CGTCCGAAGTGATACCTCTACCCTTGCATTTCACGATAAAAGATAACCTATTTTTGAAGTTCTTGCCAAGCTTCTTACAAGAAGCGTCCGCGTCCCCCCCTCGTCCCCCTTAATGCATATGTTATTTTGATGCCTTTTCCGCGTCTATCGCGAGGACGAGAAGAAGCACGTGCAGCGTGTCGGTTATGGTTTTTACATCCACGCAGTAGGTGTCGGTCAGGTTGAAAAGCTCCTTTGATATCTCGGCTACGGTGGTTCCGGAGGAGTCCGATACCGTGTAATCCCAGCCGAAAGCGTCGCCGTCGATGTGCCATCCGAGGTAGTCGATGTCGAAGTTTTCCGAGAAAAACGAAAATTCCTTTGTGATCTCACCCGCAAGCTCGCCGCCGATGTAAATCTCGAACCGCGGCATGAACGTGAACAGCTCCTGCCTGATTTCGCCGAGACAGTTGCCGCCCGCGTCGTACACCTTCAGCCTTTTGCCGAAGGAAAACTGACCCTCGACGGTGAACACGACGTCTCCGCTTTCGTTGTATATGTCGAACGAATCGAGCCACGACAGAAACCGCTGCCTGAACAATAGCTTCATTTTTTTACCTCAATTCATCACTCATTCGTCTTTTCGCTGACGTCGGTTATGACGCACTTCGCCCAGAATCCGGATTTCAGCATCGGTATTCCGATAAACAGCTTGACTGCCTCGGAGAACTGCACCGCGAAGTATATCCAGATGATGTCTACAGACGTAAAACGGCACATCACGAGCGAAATCATGGCCGGTACTGCCCACGTAAAGACGGAGTCAAACAAAAACGTGATGATAGTCTTGCCGCCGGAGCGGATTGTGAAGTAAATGTTGTGAATCAGCGCGTGAACCGGCAGTGAGGCACCCGCAATCATCAGAAACGTCGTCGCGAGGGACTGAACCTCCGGCTCAACGTTGTAAAGCAGCGGAATGAACGGCGCCGACGCAATGATGAGCAGCGCGATAACAATGTGCGACACGACCGTTACAAACAGCAGCTTTGTGTCGACGTCAATCGCGCCCTTTTCGTCCCCCGCACCGAGCTTCTGACCGACCAGAATCGAGACCGCCGAGCCCATCGAGAACATGATTATGCAGAACAGATTCCACGCAGTCGAGGTGATGTTAGCCGCAGCCACGACGCCGAGCCCCCTGACGGAGTAGTTCTGATTGATAAACGTCGTTCCGAGTGACCACAGCAGCTCGTTTATGAGGAGCGGAGTGCCGGTTATCGCAATTTTTTTCACAAGCGCGAGCGGAACATGGAGACTGCGGTACGCGCCTTTGATGAAGGGGAATTTTTCGGCTCTCAGATGTGTGGCGAGGAGTACGATAATCAGCTCCACAAACCTTGAGATCACGGTTGCGACAGCCGCTCCGCGAACACCCATTTTCGGAAATCCGCAAAGACCGAAAATCAGCAGCAGATTGAAAATAAGGTTGACTACGATTGCCGCCACACCCGCAAGCATGGGGGATATCGTCTCACCGGTCTCCCTCAGCGTCCCGGAATACGTCTGAACGATCGCAAACGGTATCAGCCCGACGAGCGCGATGTCCAGATAAGCCTTTGCGAGGGAGAGCGTTTCCGCTATTTCCTCCGCGCTGTTTGATTCACTTTTCAGAAAGAGCATTATAAGGTCCTCTCCCCAAAAGATGAAGATGAAAATCGCGATCAATGTAGTGATTATCGAAAAATACATCTTGAAGCGGAACGTGTCGCGCATACCCCGGTAGTCGCCGTTTCCGAAAAACTGAGTTCCGAAGATGGACGCGCCCGAAAGACCGCCGAAAATCGTCAGGCTGAACACGAACATAAGCTGATTCGCAATCGAAACCGCGCTCATGTGAAGCGTTCCGAGCCGCCCGACCATCAGATTGTCGAGAAGGCTCACAAAGTTGGTTATGCCCTGCTGGATTACAATGGGAATGACCAGCACGAGCAGCATTCTGTAAAAGTTTTTGTCCCCAATAAATTTGTGCTTGAATGTTTTGATTAAATTCATCAGTCTATTTTAAATCCAAAGAAATTTTTAGTGTTGTTGTAGCAGATGTCGCAGATAAGAGTTGCGAGAGCTTCGGGGTCGAACGGATACAGCCCCTCCTCAACCCATTCTCCGACAAGGTTGCACATAATCCGTCTGAAATATTCGTGGCGAGGATACGAGGTAAAGCTGCGCGAGTCGGTCAGCATTCCGTTGAACTTGCCGAACGCGCTGAGATTTGCGAGCTGACGCATCTGAGCCTCCATTCCGTCGATAGTGTCGTTGAACCACCAAGCGGAGCCCTGCATTACCTTCGGATATCCGTCCTCCGAGGTCTGGAAGCAGCCTATCATCGCACCGATTGCCGCGTTTGCCGTCGGGTCTATCGAGTAGAGAATTGTTCTCGGCAGACCGCCGTAGTTTTCCATAAGACCGAGCAGCTCGATTATGCCCGTGATGTTGGTGTAGCCGATCGTGTCAAAGCCGGTGTCGGGGCCGAGCTTTTTCATCATGATGGGGTTGGCGTTGCGGTATACTCCCATGTGGAGCTGCATTACCCAGCCGCGTTTTGCGTATTCATTCGCGAGGAAGGTCAGCATTTCGCACTTGAGCGCACAGAGCATCTCCGGCGTTACATCTTTTCCGTCAGAGGAAAGCGCGCACTCGAGAGCCCTGTCAGCCGCGTATTCGCTCGGTTTGACAAACATCGGGAACTCGTCAAGCCCGTGGTCGGCGGTGCGGCATCCCATCTCGTCGAAGAATTCAATGCGTTTTCCGAGAGCCTCCTTCAGCGTGGCGACGTTTTTCACCTCAACACCGCTCGCCTCGCTCAACTTTTTGTAGTATTCCGCGAGTCCGGGCTTGTTTATGTTGAAGCACTTGTCGGGACGGAACGCGGGCAGCACCTGAGTGTCGAAAGTGTCGTCGCCGCGCAGCTTTTTGTGCCACTCAAGCGAGTCAACCGGGTCGTCCGTCGTGCATATCACCTTAACCCGCGACATTCTGATGAGGTTCTGCACGCTCATTGCGGGACTTTGCAGCGCCTCCGAGGTCATCTCCCAGATTTCGTCGACCGTGTCGGGGGAGAGAATCAGGTCGCAGCCGAAAAACCGCTTGAGCTCGAGGTGAGTCCAGTGGAACAGCGGATTTCCGATGAGATACGGCATACATCCCGCGTAGGCTTTGAACTTTTCGTAGTCGGAGGCGTCGCCGGTGATGTATTTTTCGGCTACACCGCAGCTTCTCATCGCTCTCCATTTGTAGTGGTCTCCGCCGAGCCAGAGCTCCGTTATGTTGGAATACTGCTTGTCCTCGGCAATTTCGCGCGGTGAGACGTGGCAGTGGTAGTCTATGATCGGCAGATGCTCCGCGTATTTGTGGAACAGCACCCGTCCGGTTTCGTTATTCAAAAGAAAATTCCGACCCATGAAGCTTTTCATAGCTTAAACTCCTTTGTTTATTTTGTTTTGTATTTTTCGTTGAACAATTTATCGAGATATTCAAGCGTGCCTTTTATTTTCGGAATGTCAAGCTCCTCTCCGCACATCACGGGGGATTCGAGCGTCAGCGTTCCGTCATACTTTATTTTCTGAACGAGCATAGCGATTTCGTCAAAATCAATGACCCCGTCTCCCGGGTGCAGTATCGGCCTCAGCGCGGCAAAATTTCTGTATCCGCCGGAGTAGTCGCTCACGTGAATGTGCTCGATTTTGTTATTCAGCTCCGCGTCCTCCAGAATTTCCCGGCTCTGCTCGTGCAGCTTACCGAACCTCGTGTCAAATATCAGCCCGCCGTCCCCGAGATACGGAAGCAGTCTGTGCCAGTTCGAGCGCGGGTCAGCGGTGTTCGAGGGAATGTTTTCGATAAGCAGCCGGACTCCGCTTTCGTGCGCGATTTCACTGAGATGTGGCAGCTTTGAGATGTTGTACATGATGTTTTTGTCCGACGACAGACCGCCCCAGAGGTGAAGCACCATCCGAGGTATCATAAGCTTTTCAGCCATAGAGCAGTTGAGGCGGAACAATTCGATTGCGCGCCGGTATAATTCGTCCGCTTCGTCGGCTTTTCCGTCGTGAGCCAGAACGCCCGCGTCCGATATCATCGAGCCGATTTCTTTCTCGCAGTGTATGGTGACGGGCTTGACCCCGCTTCTCCTGACGCATTGTGCGACATCATTCAGCCTGTCGTAGTAATACGTCAGCATCATCAGCTCGCATCCGGCAGCGTATCCCCCGTCCTGTAATTTTTCGATTTCGTCAATCGCCCTTGCGTAATTGTAACCGTTGCTCCGCCCGACCATAGTGCCGGTGGAAACAAGTATTTTTATAGACATAACCTACCTGACTTCATTACATTTTTCTTCATCTAATAATACTATACATACTGCAATTTGTCAAGGGGGAACAGAACGTGCTTGACTTTACGGCCGATGTATTGTAAAATTGTGTCATAAATTACTAAGTTGTTTTGGGAGGAGAATATATGAGAGAAGAACAGCTTTTCAATTTCGGGTGGCTGTTTCATCGGGGGGACGTCAATACAGATGCTCCGAAGACCAAGGGACCGGTATATTCGGCCGCGAAAACGGAGAGAATGAGATGGGGACCGGCGTGCAGATACTATAACGACAATCCCGACGATTTCAGGGCAGGGGTCGAGTTCAATAACCGCGAAAAGTGGAGTCGGGTCGACCTTCCTCACGACTATATAGTCAACGGAGTAATGGACGAGGACAACAACAACGCCACCGGATATTTCAGATACGACAACGCGTGGTACAGAAAGCACTTCAGACTCGACGAAGCCGACCGCGATAAGAGAATCACGCTGATTTTTGACGGCGTCGCATCAATTGCCACAGTTTACCTCAACGGCTGCCTAATCAAACGCAACTTCTGCGGATATACCACGTTCGAGTGCGATATCACCGATTACGCTGAGTTCGGCGCGGATAACGTCGTCGCGGTCTATGTTCAGCACGACGGCGCGGAGGGATGGTGGTATGAGGGCGGAGGAATTTACCGAAACGTGCACCTCGTCAGAACCGACCCCGTCTGCGTTGACCTCTGGGGAGTGTACGCATCTCCGCACAGAACCGACGGCGAAAACTGGACAGTCGGCTTCGAGACAACCGTAGTCAACTCGACTTACGAGCCGGTGACTGCCTCAGCCGTGACGAAAATAGTTGACCGCGACGGAAATGTTTTCGCTTCCGCTCAGGGTGAATGCACCGTCCCGCCATGCTCAAAAGGGACAGCCGCATATTCTACCAATGTACAGAATCCGCACCTATGGGACATTTCCGACCCGTATCAGTACGAAATAATCACGGATATCTTCGTCGGCGGAGTTCTGCGTGACACATACAAAACCAGAACCGGCTTCAGATACTTTGAATTCACCGCGAACGACGGCTTTTATCTCAACGGCAGACGGGTGCAGATAAACGGTGTCTGCTCACATATCGACTTCGGTCTGACAGGCAAGGCAGTTCCCGACAACATCCACCGCCATAAAATCAGACTGATAAAGGAAATGGGCGCAAACGGCTACAGAACCTCGCACTATCCGCATACAGAGGCGGTAATGGACGCCCTCGACGACACGGGAATACTTGTAATGGACGAGACAAGGCGGTTTGAGTCGTGCGAGGAGAGCCTCAGCCAGCTTGAAATGCTCGTCAGACGCGACCGGAACCGCCCCTCAGTCATAATGTGGTCGGTCGGAAACGAGGAGCCGTATCAGACAAACGACAACGGCAGGCGGATAAACAAAAAAATGATTGAGACTATCCGCAGACTCGATAAATACCGCCCCGTCTCCGCCGCAGTTTCAAATTCACCCGAGACAGCCACGGTTTTCGGCGACAGCGACCTCATCGGAATCAACTACAACCACTGGAGCTTCGATAAGGTCCACGAAAAATACCCCGATAAGGCTCTGTTTTCGTCGGAATGCTGCGCGACAGGCACCACGAGAGGCTGGTATTTTGACGACGACAGTACGAGAGGCTACTGCTGCGCGTACGACAGAGACACAAACAGCTGGTTCACCGGACGTGAGTTTTTTCATAAATTCCTGCTCTCTCACCCGTACATCTTCGGCTCATTCCAGTGGATAGCCTTTGAACACCGCGGAGAGACCGTCTGGCCGAGAATCTGCTCTCAGTCCGGCGCGATAGACCTGTTTTTGCAGAAAAAGGACGCATTCTACCAGAATCAGTCGCACTGGACAACCAAGCCGATGATTCACCTGCTGCCGCACTGGAATTTCAGGGGCAGAGAGGGTGAGAGCATTGTCGTTTTCGCCTATACCAACTGTGATGAGGCGGAGCTGTTTTTAAACGGAGTATCCCTCGGCAGGCGCGAAATCGAGAAGGGCGGTCACGGTGAGTGGAATGTGAATTATCAGCCCGGGGAGCTCAAAGTCGTCGGCTATATAAACGGAAAAGAGGCGGCGCAGGACAAAAAAATCACCTCTGGAAAGCCCGAAAACCTCGTGCTACGCCTTGAAAACGGAGACGACATCAGGGCAAACGGAGGGGACATCGCTCTGTTCACCTGTTATACCACCGACGCGGACGGCAATTTTGTCCCGACAGCCTCGCCGTTTGTAGAATTCAACTGCAACAGGTACGGTACCATTGTGGGAACAGGCTCGGATGTGTGCGACCACAGCCCGGTTTGCCTGCCAAAAAGAAAAATGAGGGCGGGATATATCAGCGTTGCGGTGAAGCTCGGCAGGGAAGCCGGAAAGCTAAGACTATACGCGTCAAGCGAAAACCTGCGTGAGACTGTGATTGAAACCGAAATAAAGTGAAGCCGGATAAACCGAAAAAATCCCGGCGCGGGACAAAAATCTCGTGTCGGGACTTTTCTGTTATACCGGTTTATATCGGTTAAACTAACTGACCGGGCAGCTTCAGCTTTGTCTTCGGCGGAAACTGCCTGTCAAATTCTTCGGCGTCCGAATCGTTCACAAAATAACCCTCGGGCGTTCTGTAAACACCGGTGCAGCCGTCAAGGAAACCGTCTTTCAGCTGCTTCAACAGGAAGTACGGGACAACCTCCTCACGCGGCTCGGCATAGTAGTGAATTCCGCTTTTTGATGCGACGTCGAAACCGCACTTGCCGTAAAAGTCGATGTTTCCTTCCATGCAGACAGCGCCGACACCCATCTCAGCGGCTTTTTCAAGGGCATAGTCGAGCAGTATCTTTCCGTAGCCCTTTCGCTGAAAATCGGGATGAATGCTCAGCGGCCCGAAGGTCATAATCGGCAACACTCTGCCGTCGTCAGCCTTGATTTCAGCGCGGACAAACATGATATGCCCGATGATCTGCCCGCCGACCTCTAAAACAAAGTCGAGCTCCCTGACAAACTCGGGTCTGCCGCGGAACTGATGCAGCACATAGTGTTCGGTGCATCCGGGTCGGTAGACATTCCAGAACGCCTCTCTCGTCAGGTTTTCAACGGTGCGATAGTCGGCTTCGGTCTCTCTGCGTATGGTATAATTTTTGTTCATTTTAATTACCTCTTTGAAATTGAAATTGTCGGTTAATCAATTTGCGAGAGGCAGACGGAGAAAAGTATTTTCAGCCTCCCGCTTACAATACAATCTCCAAGGTGTTGTTTTTCTTCAAACAGCATACTCCAATAAAATTAAATTCAGACTCAGTAAACAGCCTGTGGATACAGTATAGCACATTTCAGCGGGCTCTGCAATCGGTTTTTGAAATATTTAATAAATTTAATGTCTAAAAAATATCGCCGTGAAATTTCATATACCTATTGACAAGGCAGGTAATATGTGCTATACTAATACCAACCTGAACGGTAGGAAATTCGGGAGCCGGAACTATATTTGTTTGCAATCGGGGGATTTCATCGGAGTCTTCCGTTTTTTTATTTTTGTGTGGCAGACGGGAAGCAGGGAGAAAAAATGAACGGAACGGAATTGAATACATCAAAAAATCGTACAGCTGAGAAAACCAAAAAAGCGCTGATAGCGATGAGCGGCGGAGTGGATTCTTCGCTTGCGGCAAAACTGACAAAAGACCTTGGCTTTGACTGCATCGGCTGTACGATGAAGCTGTATAACAACGAAGATGCGGGCATAGAAAGAACTCGCACCTGCTGTTCTCTCAATGATGTCGAGGATGCGAGAAGCGTCGCCTATAAACTCGGTATGCCGTTCTACGTGTTCAATTTTACCGATGCCTTTCGTGATACGGTCATCCGAAAATTTGTCGAAAGCTATGAAAAAGGCGTCACTCCGAATCCGTGCATAGACTGCAACCGCTATATGAAATTCGATAAGCTCTATGAAAGGGCGAAAATGCTCGGCTGCGGCTATATTGTGACCGGGCATTACGCGAGAATTGAAGAACATGACGGCAGGTTTGTGCTGAAAAAAGCCCTCGATGAAACCAAAGACCAGAGCTACGTGCTGTATTCCATGACACAGGAGCAGCTCGGCTCTACCATGTTTCCGCTTGGCAGTATGCGAAAGACCGAAGTCCGTGCCATGGCGAAAGAGTGCGGCTTTTACAATGCGGATAAACCCGACAGTCAGGACATTTGCTTTGTTCCAAACGGCGATTATGCGAGCGTCATAGAACTGCATACGGGAAAGCGGCCCGATGAGGGAAATTTTGTGGATAAAAATGGCAATATTCTCGGCCGGCACAAGGGTGTTATCCACTACACCGTAGGTCAGCGAAAAGGACTGGGTATTTCAGCCCCCGAGCCGCTTTATGTGTGCAAAATCTGCCCTCAGGACGGCAATGTAGTTCTCGGACGAAATGAAGAATTGTACAGCCGCGAGACCGATGCTGCCGATTTTAACTGGATAAGCGGCTCTGTACCGCAGGGTGAATTTCGCTGCAAGGTGAAAATACGCTACCGCCAGACCGAACAGTGGGCAAAAATAACCCCGACAGGAGAAAAAACCGTCCATATCGCCTTTGATGAACCCCAGCGTGCCATCACACCCGGACAAGCTGCGGTGCTGTATGACGGCGATATAGTTCTCGGCGGCGGAACTATACAAAAATAAGCGGATTTTCAATGATCAAAAGGATTAAAAGCGAAAAATACCCCCAAAGCCCAAAAAGCCGAAAACGTTATTCCTCGTATGTATCGAGAGCCGGAATGATCAGCTGCTTTTTGGCGACAGCGATAGCAAGAAGCGTCTTGTTCGTGTAGCCGGTTTTCGACAGTATGTTCGACACATGATAGTTTACGGTGCTGCGGGAGATATTCAATACCTTTGCGATTTCATCGTATTCAAGCCCTTCCATTATCTGCCTCAGTACCCGAATCTCTCCGTTTGTGAGGTCGGCGGAGGTCGCCATGCCCAGCTTTACCACCGGCGTCTCAAGCGGATATATGTGTTCTCCGTTCACCGTGCGGTCCATTATGTCGATTAGATCATCCTTGCTGATTTCCTTGTACCAGAAGCTGTCCGCACCTGCTTCGTGAGCCCGGTCGAGATATCCGAACTCCGGCATTGATGTGACAATAATGATTTTTATCTGCGGAAATTTCTTTTTTATGTCGGCCGAAGCCTTGATGCCGTCGTTTCTTCCGGCAGTGCATACGTCCATCAGCACAAGCTCAATATTATGCTGCTCACACATGAAAAGGGCGAGATCCGCGTTTGATATCGAACCCACAAGCTCATACCGGCCGCTTCCGCACACTATTTTTTCGATATTTTCCCGCGCCATCCGCTGGTCTTCAACAATCAACACTCTTGTCATATCTTACACCTTCTATCCGGCATAGTTATAATTAACCTGAACTCAGGGGATGATAAAATTTCGATTTTTCCGCCGCAGTATCCCGTCTGCCTTATCAGATTGGTGAGCCCTCCGCCCGGCGTGATTTCATGCTCCGGAATTTTTCCGTTGTTTGTGACGGTCAGGATAAAATTGCCGTTTTCTTTGACGCATTTTATATAAAGCTCAGTCCCTTCGGCGTGTCGGACGCAGTTTGTGAGACATTCGCGCATGGCGGTGACAAACAATTCGAGAATCATTTTGTCTCCCGGAAGACTGCCGTCGAGAAAAACGGACACTCCGATGGTTTCGGCGTCGCGGAGCAGTTCGGTAAGCGCGCTGTTGTTCGATAAAGAACTGTTGTCATGCTCGATAAATTCGACTGACTGCTTCCACATACGGATAACCTCGTCCATTTCGCCGGAGGGAAGCTTGTGCAGCAGAACCTGACGTGCGGCTACGATTCCAGCTCCGAGCCGGTCGTGGAGATTGGTTTTGAATGACAGAATTTCTTCTTCCTTTGTCATCGCAGCGACATTGGCGGACAGCAGACGGATGTTTTTGCTTATCTCCTTCAGAACCTTCGTCTGCTTTTCAATTTCGGCTTTCCTTTCGTACAGCTCGGTGACGTCCGAAAAAATCACTTCGGTGTAACGGCTTCCGTCTCCGGCTTCAATTGTGTTTTCCGAATACATCCACGCCCTTCCGTCGGGGAAGAGAAACACCGGCTCGCTCCCCGAAACACGGATAATTCCGCTTGTACGGCTGCATTCAAGGAGAGCGTCGTGCAGTTCGTTTACAGACTGGAGATCCGATTGGGTCATGGATCTGTACAGCCGGTACATCTGAAAATTACATAGCTTTATCAGTCCGTTTTCTGAAAAATAGCATACTCCGGCGGGAAGCGTGTTTATGGATTCCCGTATGGAGTTGCGGTCAACGGTCTTTTTTTTATGCAAAAATTCCAGAATCAGCGCGTATAAAGTATATGCTGCGGCGGCAATCAGAAATATAC
>JBJFHS010000213.1:0-2748 GCA_051893885.1 Eubacteriales bacterium | reverse complement strand
GAGCAGGACGGTCACGATATCCCTTTTGAAACCTTCCTCGGATTCAAGGGCGATAAAACTCCCGATATCGACCTCAACTTCTCGGGAGACGTGCAGGGCGACGCGCATAAATTCACAGAAGTCCTGTTCGGTGCAGGCAAAGCGTTCAAAGCCGGAACAATCGGCACTCTCGCTGACAAAACGGCGTGGGGATTCGCGGCAAAATTCCTTGAGGGAAAGGGAATTAGCGTAAACCGCGCGGAGATGGACAGACTGGTAAACGGCTGCCTCGGAACAAAACGCACAACCGGACAGCATCCCGGGGGTATTATTGTTGTACCGCGCGAATATGAAATATACGACTTCTCACCCGTACAGCATCCTGCCGAAGACCCGAACTCCGATATCATCACGACGCACTTCGAGTTCAAATACCTGCACGACACGATTTTAAAGCTCGACATACTCGGACACGATATTCCGACAAAATATAAACGCCTTGAAGAATATTCGCACACAAGCGTTCTCGACGTCCCGATGAGCGACCCCGCCGTTTACAAGAGCTTCACTTCAACCGAGCCGATCGGAGTTACACCTGAGCAGATAGACTCAAAAACCGCGACGCTCGGACTTCCTGAGATGGGAACGAGATTCATCCGCGGCGTTCTGATGGAGGCTCAGCCGAAAAACTTCACGGACCTTTTGCAGATATCCGGACTCACCCACGGCACCGGCTGCTGGCTCGGCAACGCGGAGGAGCTTATCAACAATAAAATCTGTACGATTTCCGACGTTATCGGGTGCCGCGACGACATTATGATGACGCTCATCCACAAATACGGCATGGAAAAAAGCCTGTCGTTCAAGATAATGGAGTTCGTGCGCAAAAACAAAAAAGGCGTAATCATACCACAGGATATGCAGGATGCGATGCTCGAACACGGAGTGCCGCAGTGGTATATCGACTCGCTTCAGAAAATCCGCTATATGTTCCCGAAAGCCCACGCCGCAGCATATGTAATTGACGCTATAAGGCTTATGTGGTATAAAATTTACTATCCAGTCGAATTCTACGCCGCATATTTTACAGCAGCTCCGGACGGTTTTGACGGAGAAATCGTTATGGGCGGCAAGGACAGGTGCAAAGCGGTGCTGAATGACTACAACAAGCGTAGAAATGAAATCTCCGCAACCGAAGCCGATGTAGCCGACGCCCTGATGCTGGTGAACGAGTATTACGAACGCGGCTACGACTTTTTGCCCGTGAATATCTATAAGTCACACGCGACGAAATTTGTGCCAGAGAACGGCAAAATCCGACTTCCTTTTTCGTCTCTCCCGGGACTCGGAACGACAGCTGCCGAAAACATAATGAACGCGATGCAGTCGGGAAGCGTATTCTCGGTCGACGAGCTGAGAACAAAGGCGAAGGTCTCAAAATCCGTGCTTGAGCTCCTTGAAAAAAACGGCGCACTCAAAGGAATGTCAAAAACCAATCAGATTTCAATGTTTATGTGAATTTTTATTGGAAAAAACTTGACACAGCGCGCAGAATCGGATATAATAAATAAAAATAAAGTGAAAGTGAGGTGAGCTGTATGTCCGACATGATTTTTAATGATATCAGTGTTTTTGTTCCTGTTTTAAAGAAAACATTGATAGGTGCATTTGTCACCGCAGCCGCATGGGAGAAGTCTGCCCAAACGACCCATACAGCTGCACCGATTCCAATGTCAGGTAAAATACCAGCATGAAAAAAACACGGATGGCTGTATCGGCTGTCCGTTTTTTTGTGCGGCGCGGAGCTTCACCCATTTTATCGGGGCATAATTCCGCGCGGCTGAAAATTTTTAATGATATTGGAGTAATATATGAGAATATTTCAGATAAACAATCTTTCACATTCATTTGTCGGCAAAAGTCTTTTCAACAGCGCCGAGCTCATGGTAACGGACTCTGACCACATCGGACTCGTCGGAGTGAACGGCTGCGGCAAATCGACATTTCTAAAAATCCTCATCGGAGAAGTTGTACCCGATTCGTGGGAAATCGAAAAAATCAAAAATATGAGCGTGGGATATCTCGACCAGTACGCAGATATCGGAGGGGACATCACCGTTTTCGACTACCTCAATTCCGTTTTTGACGGGCTTTATGAAATGGACAGGCAGGTTTCCGAAATCTACGAGCATATAACGGAGCTTGATGAAGACGAGCAGATGAAAGCCGTGACCCGCGCGCAGAGAATCAGCGAATATCTATACGAGCATGAGTTCGACCGAATTTCCAAAAAAATCGACAATGTCCTCTCGGGTCTCGGATTCAGGGATGAGGACAGAACAAAAACCGTGTCGCAGCTCTCCGGCGGCATGAAGACAAAGCTGATTCTGGCGAAGCTTCTCCTCACCGAGCACGATATCTTAATTCTCGACGAGCCCACAAACTTCCTCGATATCGGCTACATCGGTTGGCTCGGGGATTATCTCTCCAAGCTGAAAGGCGCTTATATCGTAATATCTCACGACAAAGAGTTTTTGAATCGAATTTCAAACAAAATCGTTGAAATAGCGAACCGAAAATTCAAAGTATACAACGGCAACTACGACTACTATGTCCGCGAAAAGGAAAAGCGCGAAGCCGAGCAGGAAAAGCAGCATATCGCCCAGGTTAAATTTATAAAGCGCTCAGAAGAATATATCTCGCAGAATTCGGACGAGGCATACGGCGGAAAATCTCGTTCAAAAGCTACATGGCTGAAAAAAATGCTTG
>JBJFHS010000212.1:0-10903 GCA_051893885.1 Eubacteriales bacterium | reverse complement strand
AACCAGTCCGAAGTGATACCGCCACCATACGCACTTCACATTAAAAGATAACCCGTTTTGAAGTTCTTGCCAAGCTTCTTACAAGAAGCGTCCGCGTTCTCCCCGTCTTCCCCATCGAATCACGTTATTTTGTTATTGCTCCTCAAGCGCAAACGTTATCTTTCGCGTGGGAACATCGGTGTCGACGAGCCTTGCTCTGAGGGGCGTGCCGAGGGTGTATTTTTTGCCGGCGTAGTACAGCGTCATAAGCTCGTCGTTTATTTTTGACTGCGGCAGGGTGGCGGCGGGGATGAAGCCCTCTATCAGGTTGTCGCACTGCACGAACATACCGCTGCGGATGACCGAGGAGACAGTGACGTCGAACACCTCGCCGAGTCTGGGCTGCATATAGAGGGTCATGTAGAGATCCTCGATGTCCCTCTCGGCGTTCAGTGCGACAATTTCACATTCGGTGGAGGTTCTTCCTCTCTCCTCTGCGGCATTTGCGAGAATTTCAACCGGAGCGGGGAGCTTGTCTATCACCGTGTCGAAGTCGAGGCAGGTCAGAGCGGTGTTTTCAAGCACGGTCGTTATTACAGTGTGGACGAATAAATCGGGATAGCGGCGGATCGGCGAGGTGAAGTGGCAGTACGTTTCCGCTCCGAGTCCGAAGTGGGGCAGACAGACCGACTGATATTTCGCCTTCATCATCGAGCGCAGCAGCATCTCCGAAACGGTGTCCGCAATCCCCTTTTCCCTCGCCTCGTTAAGTATAGCCATCAGCGCGTCGCTTAAATCATGCGCGTCCTCAGCCGTGGCTGCCTTTGAGGTGTCCAGACCGATATTGTGCGCGAAGGTCACAAAAGAGTCGATTTTTTCCTCCGACGGCTTTTCGTGAATCCGGTAAAGGCAGGGAAGTGAGAGCGATTTGAGCACCTCCGCAACTCCCATGTTCGCCTGAAGCATGAACTGCTCAATCATCTTTTCGGCGTCCCCTCTCTCACGCTTGATTATGTCGATCGGCATTGAGTTTTCGTCGACTATGATGATTGGCTCGCAGTCCTCAAGCTCCATTACACCTCTCTGCTCCTGAAGCTGCGCGAGAAGGATGTACAGCTCACGCATATCGGACAGCATTCCGAGGACGGGGGAGTACTTTTCTCTCCACTGGCTGTCGGGATTTTCAAAAATATCGTTGACCTCGTCGTACACACCGCGGACAGTCGAGCGTATTATCGACTTGAACACGCGCGTGTACAGCCGTTTTCCGCTTTTGTCAAGGGTCATTTCAGCTGACAGCGCGTATTTGTCCTCGCCGGCGTTGAGAGAGCACGCTCCGTTTGAAAGGGTCTCCGGCAGCATCGGAACCACCTTGTCGGTGAAATAGACGCTCGTTCCGCGAAGCCTTGCCTCCTCCTCAACGGGGGAATTCTGCCTTACGTAGTGCGATACGTCCGCGATGTGAACGCCGAGAATCCAGCCGTCCCCGGTCTTTTTAAGCGAAACCGCGTCGTCGAGGTCCTTTGCACCCGCACCGTCGATTGTCATGATGAGCTCGCCGCGCAGGTCACGTCTTCCCTCGGCTGAAAGCGGCTGCTCTGAGGATTTTTTAGCGTCGTCGAGCACCTCCGGGTCAAAAACGGTGCGGATTCCCGAGGAGTACAGCACGGCGGAATAGTTGGCATCGCGTGTCAGAGCGCAGCCGAACACCTTTGAGATTCTGCCCTCGGTGTCGAAATACGGCATATCCGACGGGCCGCGCACTGTAATCGACTTGTCGCGTGAAAAATACGGCTCTCCGGACGGCACAACTTCAACCTTGTCCATGTCGTGCGCGCCGCTTGTCTCCACATCCTTCGAGGGAACGTAGATTATGACGCCGTAACGCTTGTTGTCGGGCGTGACGTACGAGTAGCCGGAGAAGTATTTCGTTCCCGGGATTATCCGCAGAGTGCCGATTATTCTGTCGAGAGATGGCTCTACGGATGTAACAATACCTTCGGGAGAGCCTCTGTCAGACATACCGGTGATCTCAGCCGTGACCTTGTCCCCCGTCATTGCACCCTTTGTCTCGCGCGGAGGGATGAACATATCCGCAATTCCGAGCCCGGCGAACTCCTCATCCGGCACAACGAAGCCAAATCCCCTGCCGCTGTAGGAGAAAGTTCCGGTGATTTTTTTCGCGGGGAGCTTTTTTGCCTGAGCCGAGCGCGTTTTTTCGGGAGCTCTTGTGCGCAGCTGAACATTTTTTGCGCCTGATGTGCCGGATTTTTTACTCATCGCGCTGTTCTTTGAGACGAGCGAGGCGGGCTTTGAGGTTTTCATAGCTTTTTTTATTTCTTTTTCTTTGAGTTTTTTACTTTTATTTGACAATTTTTACTCCTTATATTCATTCGGTGATAAAATATATTTTTTTGTAAAATAATTCCGCGTAAAAGAAAAAGCGGAACCGAAATAGTCCCGCATAGTTCCGACGAAATTATTCTGTCACTTCATCAGCTGTGGTGTCCGCGGTTGTATCCGCAGTATCAGATGCTTCTGTCTCCTCAGCAGTTGTATCAGCTGTGATTTCGGATGTACCTGCTGTGGTGCTCTGGCTGACAACTTTGCTTGTACTTCCGATATCCTGTGTGAGGTATGATACGAGAACGAGCACAGTGAACACTATTGCTACGATTGTGGTGAGCTTGGAGAGCTTTTTGTCCATGGTGGATGCCTTTGACTTGCCGAAGAAGGTTTCAGCACCGCCGGCTATCGTACCGGAGAGATTGTGGCTCTTGCCCGACTGCATCAGAACTGCTACTACGAGGAAAACTGCGGCGATTATTAAAACTATGCCGATAGCTATTTGCATAATTAGCCTCCGTTAATTCGAGTATTTGCATTTTTACCGTATATAATCCGGTCAATTTCAACTTAGCCTTACTATTGTACCACAACGCCGGTGCAATTGCAATAGTTTGACAAAATTTTTTCTCTTAAGAAGTTCAAAATTCCGCAATAATCCGGGGTATAGCTGTGATTACACAACCGCATCGATAAGCGCGACACCGCAGACATCCGTCATTGTCACCGAGGCATACAGAGCGGCGGAGAAAAGAACTGCCGCGCAGAGGATGGAGATCAGGGCAAAGAACACCGGATGGGCCTTGTTTTTTTCATGCCTTACGCACATTCCGACCGACAGCGTGAACGCAAGCGAAATTAACGCAGGGAGGAGCACATGGACGTCAAAGCCGGAGCTCTCGATGTCATAGAACAGCTCTGTCAGCGACATTACCTTGTGCGGAGCGAAAACGGAGTAAATGTGGTCGAGGTTGCGCACAATCAGAGAGGAGAGCGCGCATATTGCGATAGTCAGTATGATTGAGACGAGTACGGCGTAGGCAAAAAACAGCGGCGCGGAGGTTTTTCGGTTATCGGCTGCAAGCTCAGCTGTACGCCCGGGGGGATCCTGAAGTTTCATTTTTTTCACCTTTCGTGATTTTTATTTTTTATTGCATACACTTTTATTATACATTACATCGGCGGAAAAATAAATACCTTTTAATAAATTAACTGAATTAAAAAATAATTTTAGATTTCTGCGCATAAAACCGGCTCAATCGGCGCAATAATCGGAATATAACAGAAAATTCAAGAGGAACAATAAAGGAGAGAAAAATGCAGAAAAGTCTGACTATACCGTCGATGTGGCGCGGCACGTCTCTCGGCTATCCTCCGCTCGATCACGAGGTGATATGCGACTGCGCTGTCATAGGAGGGGGACTGTGCGGGATACTTTGCGCGCATCTGCTGTCGTCGATGGGGCTGAACGTTGTGATTCTCGAGGAAAACGAGCTGCTCTCCGGAAAAAGCGGCAGGAGCACCGCCAAAGCCACCGTCGGTCAGCCGATGCTTTACTCGTCGCTGATGGGACACAACTCGCCGGAGGTTTCGCGAAAAGCCGCTGCCGCAAACGAAAACGGGATGAAGCTGCTTCGCGGGCTATGCTCGGAGATACACGGCGCGGGAAAGAGGGCGGATATGTTTTTCTACAGCAAATACGGCTCCACGAGGCTGAGGCGGGAGTACAACACCATGCTTGAAAACGGGATAAGCTGCGGATATTACTCGAAAAACGCCGCCCCGATACCCGATGAACACGCCGCCGCAATCAGGATTTACGACCAGATAGAGCTCGATGTGACCGTGCTTGGATACGAGCTGTGCCGGAGAGGGCTTTTTAAGGTCTATGAGCATTCAAAGGCGGAGAACATCGGACCGCGCGGATGTACGGCAAACGGCCACAGAGTCAAATCAGGCAGCGTTATCTGCACTACGAACTACCCCATTATGCCGGAGCTGATGAATCCGCTGAAGCTGTACCGCAAGACCTCGTCCGTTATTGTGAGCGAGCCGGTCGACTGCGAGATACTGGAGAACTCGATGGCGTACTGCTGCGACTGCGGATACGGAATACGTCATTCCCCGGACGGCGGTCTTGTGATAAGCGGAGAAGCGCACCGTGGCTCACCCGAAGCGGGCACTGTGGAGAGGCTGACAGAGGTGCTGCAATCGCTCTCACACGGCGCGCGGGTCATAGAAAAGTGGACGAACAACGACGTTTACACGCACGATATGCTTCCGTATGTCGGAAAGACGAGAGCCGGGGTGTATCTGGCGTGCGGATTCAACGCGTGGGGAATGGTGTCGGGCGCAGCTGCTGCGGTGATTTTATCTGAGGAAGTCTGCGGCAGAGAGGTGTGGTATGCCGACATATTCTCGCCCGAGCGGAATTTCCTGCGCGGAGGATCGTCGAGCTTTTCGGAGCATCTCGGAGAGGCGGTTTCGGGTTCGGCCAAAAAATACTCTCCCGCTCCGGAGTTGAAAATTGCCGATCTGAAGAACGGAGAGGGCGGGGTGGTGAACTATCACGGCAAGCGAATGGGTGCGTTCCGTGACGGCGGCGGAGAGGTGCATCTGGTGTCGCTACGCTGTCCTCACATAGGCTGCGAGCTTGAATGGAACGCAGTGGACTGCACATGGGACTGCCCCTGCCACGGTTCGCGGTTCACATACGACGGAGAAGCCATTGGTAATCCTGCGGTGAAGGGAATAAAGCTCTGAGGCAGATGAGGAATAAAAGACTTCGTCTTTTAAATTAATTTTATCTCCTGCGCGGAGGGCGCATAAGGAGGCTCCGAAGCCACCTCCTTATGAATCCACGCTTGTCGTCGTTACGGCAGTTGAATAGTTGTTGAGCTACCTCGCAAACACCATATGCAGCTGTCACGCCGGAGGGACAATATGCTGCCGCGAAAGGAATACCAAGGGATTTCTTCACTTGATAAAATAAAGAATAAACAAGGTATTCCCATCCGCGGTTAGCCTATTCCGTCCATACAATTTCGTCTTTATAAACGTTTTCGCGAGGTATTGCTAACAAAATTAAGCATAACCCAGACGTGCCAAACCTAAACTGCAAGAACCGTCGCGCGAATTCTCAACTACTTAGCAATAACGAAATCGCGGCGCGGGTGATTCATAAGAGGGGTCGCGCCGAAGCCCTCTTATGCAGCTGCCGGCTGCCCGGCATAAAATCATTTTAAAACTCGCAGAGTTTTATTCCTTATTATCATAAATCAAAAAAAGCATCGGCAGAAGTTTGCTCTGTTTCCGATGCTTTAATTTTCGAGATTTAATAATTACTTCGCGTAGTCAATCGTGCGGCTTTCGCGAATAATGTGTACCTTTATCTGTCCGGGATACTCAAGCTCGTCTTCAATCTTCTTGACAATGTCGTGGGCAATAATGACCATCTTGTCGTCGTCAATAATGTCGGGCTTTACCATTATGCGAATCTCGCGTCCCGCCTGAATTGCGTAGGATTTTTCGACTCCCTCAAATTCGTTGGCGATTTCTTCCAGCTTGGTGAGACGCTTGATGTAGTTTTCGAGGTTCTCGCGCCTTGCTCCGGGTCTTGCCGCAGAGATGGCATCCGCCGCCTGAACAATAAGTGCGGTTATGGACTGAGCCTCAACATCGCCGTGGTGCGCTTCGATAGCGTTGATTACTTCCTTTGATTCCTTGTACTTGCGTGCGATCTCCACTCCGAGCTGTACGTGTGAGCCCTCAACCTCCTGCGTCAGAGCTTTTCCTATGTCGTGGAGCAGACCCGCCCTCTTTGCGACGGTGGAGTCAACTCCCAGCTCGTCCGCCAGCACTCCGGAGATGAGTGAAACCTCAACCGAGTGAGCCAGTACGTTCTGACCATAGCTCGTTCTGAATTTAAGCCGTCCGAGCAGCTTTACAAGCTCGGGGTTTATGCCGTGGATTCCCGTGTCAAATGTAGCTCTCTCGCCCGCCTGCCTGATTGTGACTTCAACTTCCTTGCGGGCCTTTTCAACCATTTCCTCGATTCTTGCGGGGTGGATCCGGCCGTCGGAGATGAGCTTTTCGAGTGCAATTCTCGCCACCTCTCTGCGAACCGGGTCAAAGCTCGAGACCGTGATCGCCTCGGGAGTGTCGTCGATTATCAGGTCAACGCCGGTGAGAGTTTCGATCGTGCGGATGTTTCTTCCCTCGCGTCCGATGATTCTGCCCTTCATCTCCTCGCTCGGGAGCGGAACGGCTGAAACGGTGATTTCGGAAACGTGGTCGGCGGCGCACCTCTGAACCGCGAGAGCGATGATGTTTCTCGCTTTTTCGTCGGCGGTCTCTTTGAATTCTTCCTCGAGCTCGGTTATTTTCATAGCCTGCTCGTGGCGGATTTCGGATTCAAGCTGCGAGATGAGCTTTGCGGTGGCTTCCTCTGCTGTCATTCCCGCGATTTTCTGGAGGGTTTCGTACTGTTCCTCCTTGATTTTTTCGATGCTCTCGTTGAGCTCGGTGGTTTCCTTCAGCTTTTTTGAGAGATTTTCGTCTTTTTTCTCGATGGCCTCAGTCTTTCTGTCGAGAATTTCCTCTTTTGACTGGACCCGTCTTTCCTGACGTGAGAGTTCGCTTCTGCGTTCCTTTAATTCAAGCTCGAATTCATTTTTTGTCTGTAAAATTTCTTCTTTGGCTTCGAGCAGAGCTTCTTTCTTTTTAGTGTCCGCGGATTTTATACCGTCTTCAAGGATTTTTTTGGCCTGCGCTTCAGCCGAGCCGATCTCAGCTTCGCCGACTTTTTTACGGTAGATTATTCCGAGTGCAAAGCAGCACGCGCCGCAGACTATTCCGGAGATTATAGCTGCAATAATGGTCTCCATCTCGCACCTCCTTTTGTTTTCTGTGATTTTTTTTTGCATTAAGTTCACCTTTTAAATTTATTTTAATACTTTGAATATGCTCAGTCATCCGCATCCGGAGCGGGTTAAAAAACATACTACGTTATATTATAACTCTCCGAATCTTTAAAGTCAATAGGAAATTGAGTGATTTATTGACGCGCGGGGAGAAGCAGAGATGTGGATTTGTATATTTTTATTTAAATTGCGGTTCTGGGAACACAATATGAGGCATTTTATATGATTTCTTGACAAAGCCCTCGGACGAGTGTATAATATAATATCAGATGTTTTCAGAATGAACTAATATACTGACAAAAAGGGTATTGATCAATGAAAATTATTGTCTGCGGCTGCGGAAAAATCGGTTCTACAATAATCGAAAGTCTGGCAAAAGAGGGCCATGACGTTGTGGCGCTCGACAAAAACTCCGCGGTTGTCACGGAAATCACAAATATATATGACGTTATGGGCGTTGTCGGAAACTGCACCGACTGTGAGACGCTCGAGGATGCCGGAATTCACGATACGGAGCTTTTTATCGCTGTGACCGGCTCGGACGAGATGAATATGCTCTCATGCTTCATCGCAAAACGGATGGGAGCCGCGCACACTATCGCAAGAATCCGCAATCCCGAGTATAACGACGCATCTCTCGGCTTTATGAAGCGGGAACTGGGACTCTCCATGTCGATAAACCCCGAACAGCTTGCGGCCCGTGAGCTTTTTGACCTTTTGCAGCTGCCCTCCGCCGCCAAGGTAGAGACATTTGCCGGACGCGCTTTCGAGGTAGTGGAGCTCAAGCTGAGGGAAAACTCGCCGCTGGACGGTCTTGCACTGCACGATCTCGGCGTAAAATACAAGACCCGCGTGCTTATCTGCATGGTTCAGCGCGAAAACGAGTTCTATATTCCCGACGGCAGCTTTGTCCTTAAAGCCAACGACAGAATCGGCCTTATCGCTTCTCCCGAGGAGATAACAAAATTCCTCTCCAAATCCGGCCTGATGCAGAAAAGTGCGCGCCGCGTGATGATTCTCGGAGGAAGCCGGACCGCGTACTACCTCGCAAAAATGCTGGGCGGCGGAGACGTAAAAATAATCGAGCGTGACCCAGAAGTCGCAGCGGAATTTGCCGAAGCTCTGCCGGGTGCGGTCATAATCAAGGGAGACGGAGCGGAACAGGAGCTTCTTCTTGAGGAGGGACTGCGCTCGATGGACGCCTTTGCCGCACTCACGGGCATGGACGAGGAAAACATCCTTATTTCAATTTACGCCCGCTCGCAGAATGTGCCGAAGGTAATAGCAAAGGTCAACCGCCCCGAACTATCCTCGCTCGCCGAAAAGCTGGGGCTTGAATCTCTTATCTCGCCGAAAAATATCATCGCCGACATCATCGTACAGTATGCGCGCGCCCTCGAAAACTCACGCGGAAGCAATGTCGAGACGATGTATAACCTGATGGACGGCGCGGCTGAGGCTCTTGAGTTCAGCGTGAAGTCGTATTCGTCCGTGACCGCCGTACCGCTGAAGGATCTGAACCTCCGCTCGAACATTCTGATAGCCGGAATTATCCGCGAGAGAAAGACCATTGTACCGGGAGGAGACGACATGATTCTGCCGGGCGACAGGGTCATAGTTCTGGCTGCGGGAACAAGACTTCACGACCTGAGCGATATTTTAAGCTGAAAAAAACAGAATGACTGTATAAAAAGGTGCGCTGATGAACCGAAAAATGATTTTTTACACCGTCGGACAACTTATACTGCTCGATGGCGTACTTATGCTGCTTCCATGCGCTGTTTCTCTGATTTATGCGGAGTACAGATGCGCGCTGTCGTTTTTTGCTGTGGCTGCCGGTGCGGTGCTTCTCGGACTTGCGCTTCGGATTTCACTGCGGAACATCGACAGGACAATATACGCGCGCGAGGGATTTATCACCGTTGCTCTGGCGTGGATTATACTTTCCGCCGTCGGTGCGCTTCCGTTCGTGCTGTCAGGGGACATACCCTCGTATGTGGATGCTTTTTTTGAAATTGTGAGCGGATTTACCACGACCGGCGCGTCAATTCTCACCGATGTGGAGTCGCTCAACCACGGCGCGCTGTTCTGGCGGAGCTTTTCCCACTGGATCGGCGGCATGGGCGTGCTTGTGCTGATGATGGCAATCATGCCGACGGGTGAGGGAAGGTCGATTCACCTGATGCGTGCCGAGATGCCGGGCCCCAAGGTCGACAAAATCGTGCCTAAAGTTCGCGGAAACGCAAAGATACTCTACATTATGTATATCGCTCTGACAGTGGCTGAGGTGATACTCCTGCTGTGCGGCGGCATGAACCTGTTTGAGTCGCTTATACACTCGTTCGGAACGGCCGGCACGGGAGGCTTCGGTGTGAGAGGGGACAGTATTGCCTCGTATTCGACGTACATCAAGTGGGTCATCACAATATTCATGCTGATTTTCGGCGTGAACTTCAACATTTACTACCTTATATTGATAAAGCGGTTTTCGCAGGCTGTGCGGAGTGAGGAGCTGCGTGTGTACGGCCTGATAGTGCTCGTTTCGGTCGGAATAATCACCGCCAATGTGTACAGCCTGTATTCCGGATTTGGCGAGGCACTCACAGAATCGGCGTTTCAGGTGTCCTCGATTCTCACGACGACGGGGTACTCGACAGTTGACTTTGACCTGTGGCCGACGATGTCAAAGACCATACTCCTGCTTTTAATGTTTATCGGCGGATGTGCGGGTTCAACTGCGGGCGGACTCAAGGTTTCGCGCATTATAATTCTGGCAAAGACCGCGCGGCGTGAGCTGAAAAGGCTTTTGCACCCCCGCTCTGTCGGTTCGCTCAAGTTCGAGGGAAAGACCCTTGAGGATGAGGTGAATCGCGGGGTACTTTCGTATTTTGCGATGTACTCGTTTGTGTTTGCGATAGTTCTGTTCCTCATCAGCTTTGAGCCGTTTGACCTTGAGACGAACATATCGGCGGTGTGCGCGTGCTTCAACAACATCGGACCCGGCTTCGGTGCGGTCGGACCTATGGCAAACTACGCCGGATATACTGCGTTTTCAAAGATACTTCTCTCCGCGGCTATGCTTCTCGGGCGTCTGGAGATTTATCCGCTTCTTCTGACCCTCGCGCCGAGCACATGGGTGAAGAAGTGATTGCTTGGCTGAATAAATTAAATCTGACAGAAAAACGGGCTTTACCACTTCCGGCAAACTCGTTTTTTTGTTTTTCGATATATTTTTTCTGAATATATGATTTTCACAAATTGCGGATATATATAATTGTCGGAGTATATATATCCTACGATTTTTATACAAAATCTGAGCTTATTCTTGACTTTCGGAGGGCGGCGTGATATAATCTAAGCGAAAATCAAGCTTTAAGTTCGGTACAGAGAGATCGGCAAGGTTGAGTAATATCTGCTTTCGTTTTTTCGCGGCTTTTTTTGCTGCGTGTTCGCTCCTGTCCGATTTCGCGGCGGGATTTTTTATTGAGATATGGATTCAAGTTACAAAACGGAGGGATATTCATGGATAAACTTAAAGCAAAGCTCGTTAAAATCGGTGAAAACACCCCCCTTTACACCGATATTCTTTATTCTTTACCCGATTGTATCAATTCCGATAGATACACTGTTTTTCCCGGCTTCTGTGATGTTCATGT
>JBJFHS010000211.1:0-10929 GCA_051893885.1 Eubacteriales bacterium | reverse complement strand
GTCCGGAGATAACTGTCTCGCTTTCGCTGTTATACGGGCCGGATACCGCCACACCTACACCGAAGCAGTTCTCAAGCGAATATTTTTTGTCAATGTCCGCCTGTGTTTCAGCAAAAAAGCAGCCGAGATTTTCTTCAAAAGAAAGCTCCTTCCGATATGTGAATATGGATTTTTCAATCAGACACAGGCGCATACCCAGCACTGCTATCCTAAAGTCATACGATGTCAGGTCGAGGATGAGCGCGAATTTTTTTTCGTTGACGCTCAGAAGTCCCGCTCGCCTTCCGGCCTGAGGTCTGATTTCTTTCGCCTGACAGATCACGTCAAGGTCAAGCAGAGCATCCGCGATTTTTCCGATAGTGACAAGGCTGAGACCTGTCTTCTCGGATATCTCAGCGCGGCTGATTTTTTCGGAGTCCGCGATTGAGGTATAAATTGCTTTGATACTTTCGTATTTTATGCTCTTCAGACTGATGTTTTTCATTGGGGCAACCCTTTCTGGACCTTGTATATACCTGATTTTAATATTTCATATCTGAGAGTACCGTGACATTTCGCGCGGCATACTTTATTCATTTTGCTATAACTTGCACTCATAATTACACTACTTTAACTGTATTATACACAATTCTTTTCCAATTGTCAATATAGTTTAAAATATTGATTATCCCATATTGAGTAAATTATTTGAACATTAAAACAATTTTTTTCACAAAAACTGCAAATATGACACAAGACAATGTAAAATATGATTAAATTATTGACAAACTCAAGTCAGAGGATGTATAATAAAACCGATATTGATTATAAACCGAAGGATGGAGCAGGGCGATGGATGAAGAAAAGAAAAACGAACTTACCGCAGAATATCTTTTGAAATCCGAGCGGGTCGATTATTCCCTGAACCTTCCGGAAACCGAAATGGATATAATGCTTGCGATGTGGAGTGACAGACCCCCATATACCACCGCGAAGCTGATGAAACTGATAGGAAATGAAAAGGGCTGGAAGACCCCGACACTGATTTCGTTTCTGTCACGGCTTGAGGAGCGTGGGTATGTAATGTCGTATAAAAACGGAAGGGAACGGTACTATATCCCCATCGCCGAGCGTGAACCGTATCTGAACCGCATGACGGAGGACTTTGTCGCAAAATATCACGGCGGTTCACTCGTCAGTTTTCTCTCATCAATGTACTCCGGGCGCGATTTTTCGGACAAAGAGATCGACGAGCTTATCGCGTGGCTGAAATCAAGGTAGACAATGGAAATAAACAAGGCGAGATTTTACAGCATTGTCTACGACACAACTCTGAGTGAGCACGAGCGGTTCAATATCGGCACATACAAAGAAAAAAAGCTGCACATAATGTTAAAGAAGTATTTTGAGCCGGACAGCGCGTTTCACGAAATCCCGACAAACGGGTATATTGCTGATATAAGGCGTGACGGCGTTATCACGGAAATTGAGACTTCCGGCTTCTGCGGACTGAAACCAAAGCTCGAGACGTACCTTCCCGAGTTCAAAGTGAACCTTGTCTTTCCGATGGCGCAGCAGAAGTACATCTCGTGGATAGACCCGGACACCTCGGAAATCACCCCGCGTAAAAAATCCCCGAAAAAGGCAAATGCCTATGATCTGCTCTTTGAGCTTGTTTATATTTTGCCGTTTGTCAAAAATGAAAATCTGACGATTATAGCGCCGCTGCTTGAGATAGACGAATACCGGCTTCTGAACGGCTGGAGCAGGGACAGAAAGCGCGGCTCATCCAAATACGAGAGTATTCCGACCGACATTTTCGGAATGATAGTGCTGTCGGACGACGACGATTACCGAAGACTTATTCCGGAAGCCTGCGGGATGGAATTTACCGTTCCCGAATTCGCGAAAGCCGCAAAGCTCCAGAGCCGCAGAGCCTACGCTGTCGTAAAGGTTCTGAACGAGCGCGGTGTGATAAAGGTGTGCGGCAAAAAGGGCAGAGCTGTGCTGTATTCGAGAGTTTGAATAAAACTGCACACTTTCGACAAACGCCTAAAATATATTCAAAACGCGGCAAATGCCTAAAATGAACGATTATTAAAACTATGCTTAAAATTTAATTAAATATATTGAATTTGCGCAAGTTTTTTATTATAATAATAAATAACAAAATTATCCGAAAAGGACGGTATTTAAACATGGATTACAGCATTCAGATGTACAGCCTCCGCGACATCACCGGAAACGATCTCGACGGAGCACTCCGCGCGGTTGCGGAAATGGGATACAAAAAGGTAGAATTCGCGGGATTTTTCGGTCATTCAGCCGAGGATGTACGCGCCATGCTCGATAAGTACGGACTTGTCTGCAGCGGCACACATTCGGGTCTCGGAGATCTTCTGAACGACTTCGAGGGCACTGTCAAGTACCATCAGACAATCGGCAACCACAACTACATAATCCCCGGACACGATCTCAGCACAAAAGAAAAGCTCGACACCTTCATCAGCCAGTGCAATGAAATCGCTCCGAAGCTCAGAGAGCGCGGAATCGAGCTTGGATACCACAACCACTCGCACGAGTTCATCGCAACCGAAGAAGGCTACGAGATTCACAAGGAGCTTGAGAAGAGATGCGATGTTTTCTTCGAGCTTGATACATTCTGGGCGTATGTTGCAAAGCGCGACCCTGTAGCCGAAATGGAGAGACTCAAGGGACGCCTGCGCTGCATCCACCTCAAGGACGGAACACAGGACGGTCACGGATATTCGCTCGGCCTCGGAACCGCTCCCGTAAAGGATGTTCGCAAGAAGGCAATCGAGCTCGGCGTTGGCATCGTAGTTGAAAGCGAAGGCCTTGAACCGACCGGCGCCGAAGAAGTAAAGAGATGCATAGACTTCCTCAAAGCCTGCGACGCTGAATAAACAGAAATAGGCAATTGCCTAAAAAGAAGAATTCAAAAGGAGTGCTGCGCATAAGTGGCTAACAACAAAAATAATTTTAACTTTGAGATACCTGGAATAATAATTTTTCTTGCATTCGTTTTTTGTTGGCCCGTGGGAGTGGTGCTTGCGGTTCTGCGCTCAATTTCAAGAGCTAACAGAAGGGCGGAGCTCCATTCACAGAGGCATAATAACGAAAATACTGCGCGCACTTACAACTATAATTACAACTACAACTATCAGTACGATAAAAATAAGGCAAATGCCAAAAATGACGTTAAGTCCGGCGACACCGTTGTAAATACCTCAAAAAACAAACGGAAATCCTCGACTCCGATGAAGCTGTTCACGGCGGGTTCGATTTTCAGCTTTCTTTTTGCGGCGTTTTTCTTCCTTGGATCTGTGGCAAACGGATTTGTTGCATCTGCCGGAATTCTTCTTGCCGCTGCGGTCTTTCTCGCGATGGGCTTCGGATGCGTTTTCGGCGCAAACACCGTAAAAAAGCGCGACACACGCCTGTCAAGAATCCGCGCGATCATAGGCAACAAAAAGAGCATCAATCTCACAAAATTGGCATCTGCCTCAAATGAAAGCGTAAAAAAAATCCGCAAAGACGTTCAGCATCTTATCGACGACGGCGAATTCGGTGAACAGGCATACATCGACCTCGGCACAAACAACTTCATGCGGAATCCCGATGCCGAGCCGGATGATCCCGAAATGTTTGACTACAAGACTGTCTACGGCGATCTCCTGAAAAAGGATCTGAAAAAAGAAAAGGAGAAAAAAGCCGAAAAGTCCGCTCCGTCCGAGACTGAAAATGATGAAAAATCAGACGAAAAGGCGTCGGACAAGGACAATTTTCAGACAATTATCAGGGAAATCAGGCGGCTCAACGATGAAATTGAGGACGCGGAGGTTTCGGAGAGAATTTACAAAATCGAAGCTCACACCAAAAACATCTTCGATTATGTGACCGACCACCCCGAAGCTATGCCGCAGATACGCACGTTCATGAACTATTATCTCCCGACAACCCTCAAGCTGCTCGAATCCTACAGCAGGATAGAGCGCGTCGGAGTTGCGGGCGAGAATATGCAGAAGTCGAAAAACAACATCGAAAAAACTCTCGATCTGCTTGTAATCGGCTTCGAGCAGCAGGTTGACCAGCTGTTCAAGAACGAATTCATCGACATTTCGAGCGACATCGCCGTTCTCGAACAGATGATGCAGAAGGACGGTCTCGACGGACGAAACGACTTCGACATCAGCTCATACGCAAATAAGGCAAATGCCGAAAATGATGTCGGAAACGATTATTCCTATGAAATTTCCGACGATCTGACAGGCGGCGCCGCTGCTCAGTCAGCTCCGAAAAACAAAAACTAAGCTGAATCGTGTTTATCAGACGGTTCTGCAGGCAGACAATTGAAATCACGTTAAATCACATAAAAAATTCCGTCCAGTGCGTTATTTTTCGCAGGACGGATTTTTTTGTATCATCGTGATTTCACGCCAACTGAGAGAACATCAATCCGACAGAAGGCGCAGCGCGTTCGATGAGAAGATTTTTTCTTTCAAGTCGTCGGTAATTCGGAGGGAGTCAACGTATTCAAACGTCCGTTTAGCCGAGCACCACGGGCAGTCGCTGCCGAACAGGATTTTTTCGGGGTCGTGGCGGGTGAGCATATCCGCTGCAAGCTCCTTTGTCAAACCGTAATGAACCCCCAGAGAGGTGTCAATCCACAGATTTTGGCCGATGAGCTTGTCGCTGACCTCCTGCCAGAGAGTGTTTCCTCCGAAATGCGCGCCGATGAGCTTTGAGCGGGGAGAACGATTCAGCCGGTTTAAAATTGCATCCGGAGGAGCCCAGATTTTGTCGGGTGAGTAAACGTCAAACCCCGCGTGCGTTATCACAAACATATCAAACTGCGCGCATAAATCGAAAATTTCGTCGAAGGACGGGTCGTCAATCATCCTGCTCATATAGTCGGGATGTATTTTTATACCTTTTATACCGTTTTTATGCAGCCTTTCAAGCTCGTCATACGGATTCTCAAAGTCAGGATGTATGCTTCCGAGGGGAAAAAGCCGGTCAGAATGCTTTTCTTTTGTCTTTATTGCAAACGAGTTCACCTTGACATTCTGATGTGTGTTTGTTGCAATGTTGCAGACAACTGAATAATCTACCCCGTCCTCGTCCATTTTTTTGATAAGCCCGTTGATGGTTCCGTCGGTCAGCGGCTCCAGATCAATCCGGCTTCCGAGCGATGCAAGTGCTTTGGCAGCGAGACCGTCGGGAAAAGCGTGTGTATGAAAATCAATCAACATATAAGTTCCTCATGAAAAAATATGCAAAATATTGTTGTAAAGAGTATAAATCCGAAGCTCACTGAAAGTGTTAAAAAATAATAAATTTAATATTAAAAATTTGTGAAAGACTTGATATTCTTCTTAAAAAGAGTTAAAATTAGTATAATGGGGTAGATTGGTATTTATGTGTGAAATCTGCTCCCAAACCCTGTTTATAGCTTCCGGCAGCTCAATAATTTGCTCCGGCTGACGCGAGGCTTTGGATAAATAAATTAATTTAAATGGAGGATATATGGATAAGACTATGATTGAAAGCGTGTCCGGCGGCAATTGCCCCAAGACCGCTTCGGAATTTCGTGAGCTTCTTTTGAAAAACGAAAAGCCCTCGAAAAACGGCGTCCTCAGTGCAAGAGAGCGTATCACATCACTGTTCGACGACTGCACGTTTACCGAAATCGGAGCGTACACCTCAAGACGCATGAGCGAGTTCGACAAAAACGCTCCCGACGAATTTGAAAGCGTGATCTGCGGCTACGGTGCGGTGAACGGATGCCTTGTTTACGCCTTCTCGCAGGACATGAACAGAACCAAGGGCTCTCTCAGTGAAGCCGCTGCCGCCAAAATCTGCGGTATTTACAAGCTGGCTGTGGAAAACGGCTGCCCGATCGTCGGCATATTCGACAGCGCCGGAGCTTATCTCCCCGAAGGCGTCAAGGCTCTCGCAGGATACGGAAAGCTCATGGCCGCTGTTTCCCGTGCGTCCGGAATCATTCCGCAGGTTGCAGTTGTGCCCGGAATCGCTCAGGGTGCATCGGCTGTGATAGCGTCAATGTTTGACTTTGTCATTGCCACCGAAAACTCAAAAATCAGCGTAAATCCCCCGTTCGTCGTTGGCGGCGGAAAAACCGAGGACTCAGTTGAAGCGGGACTTGTCTCAATCACCGCAAAAACCGATGCGGAGGCAATCTCGGGCGCGCGTGAACTCATCTCCTACCTCCCTCAGAACAACGAGGACGGAGCGTTTGAAACCGGCTCGAACGACGAGGTAAACCGCATTATCGAAGCCGACACATCCGACGCAAAGGCTCTCATCTCCGCTTTCGCCGACGACGGAAAGTACATCGAGCTTTACTCCGACTATGCAAAGAGCATCACGGTCGGATTTGTCTCGCTCGGCACAACTGTCTGCGGCGTAGTTGCTACAAATCACACCGAAAACGAGGGAAGAATCACCTCAAAGGCGGCGCGCAAGGCTTCGAGATTCATCTCATTCTGCGACTGCTTCGGAATCCCCGTTATCACCCTGGTCGACTCCGAGGGCTTTGCGGTCTGCGGCGAGGAAGAAAAGAACCCCTATTCCTCAGAAATCGGAAAGCTCGCCTCGGCTTACGCAGGTGCAAAGGTTCCGCTCATCACCCTCGTGACAGGCGCGGCATACGGCTCCGTGTTCTCGATCATGGGCTCCAAGGCAATCGGCGCGGACATCGTTTTCGCACTTGAGGACGCAAAAATCTCCTGCATGAACGCGAAATCCGCCGTTGCACTCCTCTGGAACGACAAAATTTCCTCCGAAGTTTCCCGCGAAGACCTCGAGAACAAATGGAACGAATCTGTTGCAAACCCGTTTGAAGCCGCAAAGGCAGGCGAGGTCGACGATATCATCGAAAAAGGCGAAATCAGACAGAGACTTGCCTCCGCAGTAATGATGCTGTCGGTAAAATCCGCCGAAACCCCATTCCGCCGCCACGCAAATATGCCTCTTTAATTAAAAGGAGGTCTGCTGTATATGAATTATCTGCCTTTATATCTGGTCTATAATCCCCCGCACGAGACTATGGGCGAAAAGCTCGCACTGTCTGGTGAAATGCTTCTCCGCGGTCTCGGCACGGTGTTCCTTGTCCTGGCTATCCTGTGGGGAGTTATCGAGCTGTTCAATTTTATCTCCACTTCCGGTGAACGCTCCGCAGAAAAGAAGAAAAAAGAAGAAGCCAAGCCCCATTCTCCCGCAGAAGAACCGAAAGCCGAACCTGCTGCCGAAGTCAAGCCCGAAGTAATGCAAGACGTCATCCCGGCGGAGGAAGAAATTCCCGCAGAGGACGACGGAGCTGTAATCGCGGCAATAATCGCGGCAATCGAGGCCTACAGACAGGAGGAGGGAACATACTCTCTTCCTTACAGAGTGGTTTCATTCAAGAGAAAAAACGCAAAAAACAGCCGCGGCTGAAATATATTTAATTATTTAATGGAGGAAAGTCATGAAAAAATATAACGTAACCGTAAACGGTGTAACATATGAAGTCCTTGTAGAAGAAGCTGGTGAAGTTTCCGGCGCACCCGCAGCTCCCGCACCTGCTGCATCTTCCGCACCTGCTGCTACTGCTGCAACACCTGTTGCTACTGCTCCAAAAGCGGCTCCCGCACCGGCTCCTAAGGCATCTCCCGCACCTGCCGCAGCACCCGCTCCCGCTTCAAACGGAACTCCCGGAAGCATCAAGGTGACAGCTCCGATGCCCGGTACAATCCTGAAGCTCAACGTAAAAGTCGGCGACACCCTTAAGGCAAACGACCTCGTCTGCATCCTCGAAGCCATGAAGATGGAAAACGAAATCTTCACCTCTGAGGGCGGCGTTGTCAAGTCCATCGAATCCGCTCAGGGTGCAAGCGTTAATGCCGGAGACGTAATCATTACTCTGGGTTAATTTTTGCTCTCATAATCCGAAAAAATTTTTAGATTAGGAGTGAAAACATTTTGTCTTTTATAACTGATTTATACAGTACGACAGGCTTGCCGATTCTGTTCGCTGACCCTATTCTCCTTGTAAAGACACTTGTAATGTACGTTATAGTCGGCGTCCTGTTCTACCTCGCGATAGTAAAAAAATTCGAGCCGCTTCTTCTGCTGCCGATTGCCTTCGGTATGCTGCTTGCAAACCTCCCCGGAGCAAATCTGTTCCACATGGATCTCTTTATACACGAGGACGGCTCGCCGATCAACCTCCAGACGATAGTTGAGCAGGGAAACCTGATTGACTTTCTCTACCTCGGAGTAAAGCTCGGCATCTATCCTTCGCTCATTTTCCTCGGTGTAGGCGCGATGACGGACTTCTCCGCACTCATCGCAAACCCGAAGTCGCTTCTCCTCGGTGCAGCTGCACAGCTTGGCGTGTTCGTCGCGTTCATCGGAGCTATCTTCCTCGGATTTGAACCCGCTGAGGCTGCCGCAATCGGTATCATCGGCGGAGCTGACGGACCTACTGCAATTCTGGTCACAAAAACGCTCGCACCACAGCTTCTCGGAGCAATCGCAATCGCCGCGTACAGCTACATGGCGCTCATCCCGATTATCCAGCCTCCGTTCATGAAGCTGCTCACCACCAAAAAGGAGCGCTCAATCGTGATGAAAACGCTCCGCCCCGTAACCCAGAAGGAAAAAGTCATCTTCCCGATTATGGTTACGCTTGTAGTCTGCATTATCGTACCCGACGCAGCTCCCCTCGTTGGCTTCCTCATGCTCGGCAACCTGCTCAACGTGTGCGGTGTGACTGACCGTCTCTCAAAGACCGTACAGAACGAGCTTATGAATATTGTCACGATATTCCTCGGCGTCTCTGTCGGAGCTACCGCAAATGCCGACAACTTCCTCGCACTCAGCACAATCAAAATCATCGTCCTCGGCCTCTGCGCGTTCTGCATCTCGACAATCGGCGGACTCCTGCTCGGCAAGCTCATGTGCTTCCTCACTAAGGGAAAAATCAACCCGCTTATCGGCTCGGCAGGCGTTTCCGCGGTTCCTATGGCGGCGAGAGTTTCTCAGGTCGTGGGACAGAAGGAAAACCCCTCGAACTTCCTCCTTATGCATGCGATGGGTCCGAATGTCGCAGGCGTAATAGGTTCGGCTGTTGCGGCGGGCGTGTTCCTGTCATACTTCGCGTGATATAGTATCGCCTGATTACATAATGTCAAAGAAAGGTATTAATATATGGCTAAGGTAAAAATTACTGAAACTGTCCTCAGAGACGCGCATCAGTCGCTTATCGCCACCCGTATGACGACCGAGCAGATGCTCCCGATCCTTGAGGAGATGGATAAAGTCGGTTATCATTCAATCGAGGCATGGGGCGGCGCGACTTTTGACTCATGTATGCGTTTCCTTAACGAAGACCCGTGGGAAAGACTTCGCATAATCCGCGATAAAGTCAAGAATACAAAGCTCCAGATGCTGTTCAGAGGTCAGAATATCCTCGGTTACAGACACTACGCCGACGACGTTGTCGAATATTTCGTTCAGAAGTCAATCGCAAACGGCATCGACATCCTCAGAATTTTCGACGCTCTCAACGACTCAAGAAACCTGAAAACCGCCATCAACGCGACCAAAAAGGAAGGCGGACACGTTCAGGCTGCAATAAGCTATACAATCAGCCCCGTTCACTCGAGCGAAGCCTTCGCAAAATACGCGAAAGAGCTTGAGGAGATGGGCGCGGACTCAATCTGCGTAAAGGATATGTCCGGCCTGCTCACCCCCTACACCGCGTTCGACCTCATCAAGGCTCTCAAGGAAACCGTAAAGATTCCGATTCAGCTTCACACGCACTACACCACGGGACTTGCGTCAATGACGATCCTCAAGGCGGTCGAAGCCGGAGTTGACGTCGTCGACACTGCCATCTCTCCCATGGCTATGGGCACGTCGCAGGCTCCCACAGAGGCAATCGTCGCCACACTTCAGGGAACACCGTACGACACCGGTCTCGACCTCGCCCAGCTCGACAAAATCTGCAAATACTTCACTCCTCTCAGAGAGGAATTCATAAAGTCGGGACTTCTCGACCCCAAGGTATTGAAGGTAGACGTAAACTGCCTGCTCTATCAGGTTCCGGGCGGAATGCTTTCAAACCTCGTCTCCCAGCTCAAGCAGCAGGGTAAGAGCGACAAGCTGCCCGAGGTTCTTGAGGAAGTGCCGAGAGTAAGGGAAGACGCCGGATATCCTCCGCTCGTAACTCCCACCTCACAGATTGTCGGAACTCAGGCTGTTCTCAACGTCATCGCAGGCGAGAGATACAAGCTTGTTTCAAAGGAATTCAAGGGAATGATTCGCGGCGACTACGGCAAAACACCGGCTCCCATCGACCCCGCATTCGTAAAGAAAATCATTGGCGACGAAAAGCAGATAACCTGCCGTCCCGCCGACAACCTCAAACCTGAGCTTGATGAACTCCGCAAAAAGGTCAAGCCCTACGAGGAGCAGGAGGAGGACGTTCTCTCCTACGCGTTGTTCGAGCAGGTTGCCGAAAAGTTCTTTGAGTACCGCAAAAACAAAAAATACGGTCTTGACGGAGACTCGGCTGACCCCAAACTCGGCGTGCATTCCGTCTGAAAATGATTGTTGTGTGCGACATCAGAATGAGCAGACGTGCGTTTGAACTCAGGCAGGAGCTGTTTGCTATCGGCTACCCGTGTGCCTGTGCTCCCATCTCCGAAATCGGAAAAATCGGGCCGGTCAGCCTGATCATCACGTTTTCTGATGTGTTCGAGTATGTCAGACGCACACCGTACGATAAAATTTTCGTTATTGCAATCGGTAATGACTTTGTAAATTCCGGATTGAACGCCGAAAGGGTAAAAACGAAAGAAGAACTTTTCGCGGCAACATACAGAAAAATCCGTGAAATATACAATATCGACGACAGATGCT
>JBJFHS010000210.1:0-2776 GCA_051893885.1 Eubacteriales bacterium | reverse complement strand
GCTTGCTTCTTTTATTTTTGAGTATAGTGTAACTTATCATTGACGACTGTACACATTAATCTCCTCCGACATCTCTGTATCCACTTGAAATTATTTATCGTTTGATATATAATTTATTCACTGTTATTTATTTATAAAGAGATACGGATTGTTATGGAAACCAGAATAAAAATTGGCTTTTTTGACTCGGGAGTCGGCGGTATTTCCGTTATGGCATATGCGCGGCAGAAAATCAGAAACGCCGACTACATATATTACGCCGACACGGAGCACGTTCCGTTCGGGAAAAAGACCCGTGAGGAAATCATCGGTTACAGTGACGAGGCAGTCTCATACCTTGTAAAACGCGGGGTGCGCTGCGTGGTTGTAGCCTGCAACACCGCGACGAGCATGGCCATTGAATATCTCAGAAAAAATTATAAAATACCGATAATCGGGATGGAACCTGCGGTAAAACCGGCTTCAATAAAGCACCACGGGGAAAAAATTCTCGTCTGCGCAACACCGGTGACCATTGCGGGTGAAAAGCTGCACACTCTTATTGACAAAAGCTATGAAAAAAATTCCTATCCGACTCTCGCCGCCACACCGGAGCTTGTAACTTTCGCGGAAAATGCCGTCTTTGACACGGATACAGTCACAGATTACCTCAGAACTGTTATTGATACGAGTGAAAAATATACCGCAGTGGTTCTGGGCTGCACGCACTTTTCATATTTCCGCGACAGCTTCAAAAAACTTTTCGGGGATATCGACATAATTGACGGAACAGTAGGAACAGTAAACCGGCTTGCGTATATTTTAAACAGTATGGGTATACAGCTTTTGCCGGAATCGGAGAATACACCTGTTGAATATATTGTCTCCGGGAAAAAAGTTGAGGACGAAAAGGTACTCGATTATTACAGCACGCTTGAGAAGAGAAGTATGATTATTTGACTGAATATTTTCACATTTTTTTCAGTTTACTTCCACATTTCCCTGATTAAATCATAACTTAACCGCTGTAAAATATACTCACATCATTAATAAATACAGTGGAAGTAAGATTTATGAAAATTTCAGCTGCGAAAAAACTATGTTCCGGCATTTTAGCGCTCCTTTTATTGACATCATGCTCGGCAAATGCTAATCCCGAAAATACGGACGATATTCAGGACCAAAATAACGGCGGAATTGCGGAAAATCTGCTGTCGGGCTTTTTGTCAGGTTCAAGCGAAAACGATGAACAGAGCGGGGACTTTTACCCGGAAGCAAAATATTCGGAATTTGATTTGAACACCGATATTTCCTCGGACGCCGTATATATCAAGTTTAACGGTACAAATGTAGAAACAGATTCGGCTGTTGATTACGGCGACGGATATGTCACAATAACCGACGGCGGAGATTATGTTCTGAGCGGGTATTATACGGGTGAGATATATGTTAACTCAAGCGAAAATGTCCATCTTATATTGAACGGAATCACAATAGAAGCCGAAATGTCTCCGATCAATATAAAATCTGCAAAAAATGTGTGTATAACTCTCGCTGAAGGAACGATCAACAGAGTATCTGACACTTCAAATTATACATTTTCAAATGGTGACGACGAACCGGCTGCCGCGATTTATTCCAAAGCCGATCTCACGATAAACGGCAGCGGAACACTTGAAGTCAACGGAAATTACGACAAAGGAATCCACTCCAAGGATGACCTCAAAATCGTTTCCGGAATTATAAATGTTACATCCGCAGGTGACGCGATAAAAGGCAAGGACAGTCTCCTAATACACGGCGGTGAAATTTCTGTTGTCTCAAATGAAGACGGACTGAAATCGAACAATGATGAGGACGAAGAAAAAGGCTATATCATCATCGACGGCGGAAAAATAGGTGTTTCGGTGGGTGACGATGGAATTCACGCTGAGTCGTGGCTTATAATAAACGGCGGTGATATCAATATCACAAAGAGCTACGAGGGAATTGAAAGCAAAAAAATCGAGATATACGGCGGAGATATAATAATTACTGCATCTGACGACGGAATTAACGCGGCAAGCGGCACTTCATCAGGCAATAATTTCGATAAAAATATCGGTAATTTCGATTCAATGACCAATGAGAGAGGCGCAAAGGGAACAGTTCCGCCTGACGGAGAGATGATTCCCGATGAGAGTTTTTCTGACCGCGGCTTTAGCGAAATGAACCCTCCCGATAGAGATGTTCCTGAGCCACAGGAGAACGAAGGCTTTTCACGGGGCGAAAAAAATAAAAATTTCGGCGGTGATTCTTTTGACAGAGGAGAAACCGGCGGAAAAATGGGCGGAGGAAATGAGGCAGCGGAAGACGGCGTCTATATCAGAATATGCGGCGGAAACATTTTTGTTGATGCAGGTGTGGACTCAATTGACTCAAACGGAACGCTCGAGATAAGCGGCGGAAACATTACAATATCAGGCACATCAATGGCTGTATGGGGCTCTCCGGACTGTATGCTTGACACAAACGGTGAGGCGGTAGTTTCGGGAGGTACGTTTGCAGCGTATGCGCGTTCGGCTTCATCTGCTGAGAATGCTGTATTGCTTCCTTCAATCACGCTCACGAATGTAAAAGACAGCGAAAATGCCACAGTGACAGATTCAAAAGGGGATTTAATACTGAGCTTTGATGATATTCCGTCGTGCAGTGTGCTGTATATAGCGTCCGACAAACTGACTTCGGGTGAAACTTATACCATAAATATCGACGGCACCATATCGGAAGCAACCTGTAAATAGTAAAAGAAAAGACG
>JBJFHS010000209.1:0-2776 GCA_051893885.1 Eubacteriales bacterium | reverse complement strand
AATTAAGTTGTTCTTCACTACGCACGTGAGTCAGTATTTTTATAAATTTAAGTTACGAAATCAAGGTATTCTAAACGGCTGTCTCGAGCAGGGTTAGCGGTCCCTGCGAGCTCGCTCCACCCTTTCTTAGGTCGAGGATGTCTAAATCACCCCGCGAGGCCAGCTGACTCGTCCGAAGTGATACCGCCACCTTTGCATTACACGATAAATGATAACCAACTGATGAAGTTCTTGCCAAGCTTCTTACAAGAAGCGTCCCGTCTCCCCCCATTCCTCCATCCTCGCATTCGCATTATTTTGTCCGCTTGCTTCTGAATAAAAGAACGTCAACAAAAAGCAACACCGCACAGTAAACGGCTGAAACTGAGATGTGAACTGAAATGCCGGAAAAATCGAGCGAATATGCCATTCTCGCGGACTTTACGGCGTGATAGAACGGCAGAATATTGCAGATTTTCAGCCATACTCCGCCCATCGCATCAACGTCCATCCAGATTCCTCCGAGGAGCGACGCCGCCGAAATCACTACCGACGATATGCCCGGCGCGGCTTTTTCATTGAACAGACAGCCGAAAAACAGACCGAGGAGTATCATAAGCACCACGGACGGAACCGACACAACAACCGACGCAAGCGCACCGACGACGCTGAATCCCCCTCCGCTCACGAGTGCGATTATAAACGCCGACAAAAATGTGATTGCCCCCTGCAGAACCGCGAGAACAAGCGTCGGCAGAATGTACGATACGATGAATTCCCCGTCGCGCATGGGTGAGGTGTACAGCCTTATCAGAAACGCCTCCTCCCTGTCCTTCGACAAAAGAAGAGCATCGAACAGCATGACAAACGTCAGACCGAAGATGTAAACCGCGGGCGCAAGCGACTCGAGCTCAAAAATTTTCATTCCGGCCTCAGCGGGTATCGAGCTGTTCACAAGCGTCATCACAACGAGCATCACTATCGGAAAGCCGAGCGCGAATACATACGAAAGCGGGTCCCGTATCAGCTCGAGAAAGACGCGCCGCGAATACGCCCTGATTCTTTGAAATTTCATACTACTTCTGCTCATAATTTTCCTCCCGCCAGCTTAACAAATACGTCCTCGAGCGATGATTCCGGCTCAACCCCGGCAGAAATGCGCAGTTCGTCAAGTGTCCCCACAGCCATGACCTCGCCGCACGCCATAATCGCGATTTTGTCCGAAAGCTGCTCCGCCTCCTCCATGTAGTGCGTTGTCAGCACGATCGTCATCTGTTTTCGGAGTGAGTTTATCAGATTCCACAGCTCACGCCTCGCAAGCACATCGAGTCCGAGCGTCGGTTCGTCGAGAAAAAGCACCTTCGGGGACGAAATCAGCGCCATCCCGATTGACAGCCGCCGCCTTAGTCCCCCCGAAAGGTTCTTCGAGAGCTTGTTTTTGTGCTCAGTCAGCCCGAGCGAGTTGATAATTTCCTCCGATTTTTCGCGCGCGTTTTGCACACCGTAAATTTCTGCGGTCATGATCAGGTTTTCTTCCACCGTCAGATTGCCCGCGGTCGAGGTTTCCTGAGGTGAGACGCCGATCAGATATTTCAGCTTTTCGTCACCGAGAGCAAGCGAACAAATCTCTCCCCCGCCCGAATCCGGCTTGAGCAGACCGCACAGCATTCGTATCGTCGTGGTTTTTCCGGCGCCGTTCACTCCGAGAAGTGAGAAAACCGTACCTTCTTCAACCGCCAGATTCACTCCCCTTACCGCCTTTGTGTTGCCGAAGCTTTTGCAGAGCGAATTTACTTTAATTGCATAATTTTCATTCCCGAATGAATTTTCACTCATCGTCAGCACCTCCCCCGTCGCCTGGAAACGGGAACATATCCTTCGACAGCTTCACCATCCCGATTCCCTGATTTATGTCGCCGAGAATCATCAAAAAATCCCCTGCGTTGAGCCCGAAAACCTCGCGCGCTTTTTTAGGTATCACAATCTGACCTCTCTCGCCGATTTTGACTACACCGAACATGAATTTTCCCGGTGGTTCGCCGTTTTCACCGCGTTTTGCCGTGTCAGCGAGCTCGTCAAGGGTCACACCGAACACCTGAGATATCGCCACGGCATCGCTCAGATCAGGAGAACTGTCGCCGTTTTCCCATTTTGCCACCGTCTGACGCGACACTCCGACCTTTTCAGCCAGCGTCTCCTGACTCATTCCGGCATCCCGCCTCAGCTTCTGTAATTTTTCCGTAAACACGATAGACCTCCGATGTAATTTTTCACACATATTGTACCATACATCGGCAGTGCGCGCCATATATGTTTTTTAACATTTAATGTTATTTTTTGTAGCATTTCAAAATCGTCCTTGTTTTTTCGTGCGCAGCGTGGTATAATGTATCACATTTTCTTTTTCGGAGGTGCATATGAGCAGTATCTGGTCGGATTACGTACAAAAGGCGGGGACGCTGTATCTCAGCCGCCGGCTTAGGTTTCACGACACGTTTCGCGAAAAATTCACGGAGGCGTTTTCGATCCCGGCAGACGAAAAGCTGCGGATTTTGGAGGTCGGCTGCGGTCCCGGAGCTCTGTCGCAGTCACTTCACCGCTGGTATCCGATGGCTGAGGTGACGGGGCTTGATTTTGATGAAAATTTTATTAGTTTTGCCAAAAAAGAATCGCCGGAGCTTGATTTTATCGCAGGTGACGCAACCGCAATGCCGTTTTCGTCCGAAAGCTTTGATGTGACGATATCAAACACGGTGTCCGAACACATCGAGCCGGAAAAATTCTACCGCGAGCAATA
>JBJFHS010000208.1:0-10963 GCA_051893885.1 Eubacteriales bacterium | reverse complement strand
GGCAAGCCCGATGTTTCAATGTGTCTTAACGCATCTCTCGCAGGTCTTGTTGCAATCACCGCCGGCTGCGACGTGACAGACGTAACAGGTGCAATCATAATCGGTGCGGTCTCCGGCGTCCTCGTAGTATTCGGCGTATGGCTCCTCGACTACAAGCTCCACATTGACGACCCTGTCGGTGCTGTTGCGGTACACTGCCTCAACGGTATCTGGGGTACAATCGCAGTCGGTCTGTTCGCTACTAACACCGCTCCCGGCTACGGCATAGCTAACAAGGCGGGTGAAGAAATCGTCGGTCTCTTCTACGGCGGCGGATTTGAGCTCCTCGGTCTCCAGCTGCTCGGCTTTGTCACCGTTGCGGCATGGACAGCTGTGGCAATCACGTTGACATTCCTTGTGATCAAGGCGACACTCGGTCTCCGCGTCTCCCGTGAAGAGGAAATCACCGGTCTTGACGAGTGCGAACACGGTCTGCCCAGCGCATATGCCGGATTCACCTTCGCTCCCGAACCGGTTTACGATGAAGGCGTGGTTATGGTAAGCGGCGACACACCCGTTGCGGAAGCTGTTGAAGTAAAGTCTGTTCCCACATACAAGAAGCCCGCAGTCGACGAAAACGGCATTAAGTTTACAAAGGTAGAGATAATCTGCAAGGAAACAAAGCTCGACTCACTCAAGAACGCAATGATGGGCATCGGAATCACCGGTATGACGGTATCTCACGTGCTCGGCTGCGGCGTTCAGAAGGGTAAGCCCGAGTATTACAGAGGCGTTGCGATCGAAGCGACACTTCTTCCGAAGATCCAGGTTGACATCGTGGTAAGCAAGGTTCCGGTATCTCAGGTAATCGAGACCGCAAAGAAGGTTCTCTACACCGGACACATCGGCGACGGCAAGATATTCGTTTACGATGTTGAAAATGTAGTGAAGGTCAGAACCGGCGAAGAAGGCTACGACGCACTGCAGGATGTTGAATAATAAATAAAACCAATAAAATAACTATAAAAAAGCTGAGACGAAGAGAAGTAGCACGGGAAGGCTGCCGACAGAGAGTGCGGGACAGTGAGATCCGCGCGGCAGAGCCTGTGTGAATAACACTTCCGAGCTGCAAGCTGAACCCGGGTAAATCCGGCAGTAGGTGAGACGTTATTCGGGCGTTATCCGATAAGGCTTGATTGAGCCGTTTTGAGGGATCCGATGCAGTAAAAAGTACGGGCAATCGGATAAAACAGGTGGTACCGCGGGTCGCACAGCTCGTCCTGGAATATGATTTTATATGATTTGTGCGGCATGGAGGAAAATATGTGTTCAATTATGGGATACTGCGGTAAAGCAATCACGCTCGAAAAATTTGAGGAAGGATTTGATAAGACAGTTTCAAGAGGCCCGGATATGTCCCGGATAGTCGATGTGGGAGAGGGAGTGCTCGGATTCCACAGACTGTCGATTATGGGTCTTGACGAAAGCGGAATGCAGCCGTTTTCAATGGACGGAAGCTATGTGGTTTGCAACGGCGAGCTGTACGGCTTCAGAAAAACAAAAAAAGAACTCGAAAAAATGGGTTACAGCTTCAAAAGCGACTCGGACTGCGAGCTTCTCCTTCCGCTGTATCGTGAATACGGAGTCGGAATGTTTGAAAAGCTCGATGCAGAGTTCGCCTGCATAATATACGACGGAAAAACAAAAGAATTTGTGGCAGCGCGCGATCCGATCGGAATTCGTCCGCTGTTTTACGGCTGTTCTGAGAGCGGTGACATGATTTTCGCAAGCGAAGCAAAAAATCTGGTCGGACTGTGCGACAAAATAATGCCGTTCCCGCCCGGACATTACTACAAAAACGGTGAGTTCGTGTGCTACAGCGAGATCAGCAGACCGAAGGAAGTCATATACGACGACCTTGAGACAGCCTGCACGAAAATCAGAGAAAAGCTCGTCGCCGGCATAGAAAAGAGACTTGACGCGGACGCACCGATAGGATTTTTGCTCTCCGGCGGTCTTGACTCGTCTCTCGTGTGCTCCGTCGCCGCAAAGCTGATGAAAAAGCCGATTAAAACCTTTGCCATAGGTATGAGCGCCGACGCAATCGACCTGAAATACGCAAAACAGGTCGCGGATTACATCGGTTCGGATCATACCGAGGTCATTATTACCGAAAAAGACGTTCTTGAGGCGCTTCCGAAGGTTGTTGCGCTGCTCGGAACTTACGATATAACCACAATTCGCGCCTCCATCGGAATGTACCTTGTGTGTAAATACATCCACGAAAACACAGACCTGCGGGTGCTTCTGACGGGAGAGATTTCAGATGAGCTGTTCGGATACAAGTATACCGACTTCGCTCCGTCGCCGGAAGAATTCCAGAAGGAAGCGGAGAAGAGAATCCGTGAGCTTTATATGTACGACGTGCTGAGAGCGGACAGATGTATCTCCGTAAACTCACTCGAGGCGAGAGTGCCGTTCGGAGACCTCGATTTCGTGGAATACGTCATGTCGCTCGCACCCGAGATGAAAATCAACCGCTGGGGAAAGGGAAAATACCTCCTCAGACACGCTTTCGAGGGTGATTATCTCCCGTACGACATCCTGATGCGCGAAAAAGCTGCGTTCAGCGACGCTGTAGGTCATTCGATGGTGGACGACCTCAAAGCATACGCCGAAAGCTGCTATACAGATGAAGAATTTGAAGAAAAGTGCAAAAAATATACATTCGCGACGCCGTTTACCAAGGAATCACTCCTTTACCGAGAGCTTTTTGAAAAGTTCTATCCGAATCAGGCTCACATGATAGCCGATTTCTGGATGCCGAACAAGGAGTGGGAAGGCTGCAACGTAAACGACCCCTCCGCAAGAGTTCTTTCAAACTACGGCGCGAGCGGAATGTAATCGAAATAAACTAAATTTTAATGGTGGCAGATATGATTGATGGTCAGCAGAAAACACTGTACAGTCCCGAATACGAACACGACGCCTGCGGTATCGGCGCGATAGTCAGCATCGACGGAAAGGCTTCGTATTCAATAGTAAACGACGCATTGTCAATTGTAGAGAAACTCGAACACAGAGCCGGTAAGGACGCGGCAGGTGAGACGGGCGACGGCGTCGGAATACTTTTGCAGATTTCACATAAATTTTACTCCAAAGCTGTAAAATCGCTTGGATTTGAGCTGCCCGGAGCGAGAGATTTCGGCGTCGGAATGTTTTTCTTCCCGCAGAACACGCTTCGCAGGCGTCAGGCACAGAAAATGTTCGAGGTCATCTGTGAAAAAGAAGGCGTAAAGCTGCTCGGATGGCGCGACGTGCCGGTTGACAGCTCGATTCTCGGCGAAAAAGCAAAGAGCTCGATGCCCTTTATTTCACAGTGCTTTGTTTTGCGCCCGGAAAATATCGCCCGCGGACTTGATTTCGACCGCAAATTATACGTGATACGCCGCGTTTTTGAGCAGAGCAACGACAACACCTACGTCTGCTCCTTCTCCTCGAGAACTATAGTGTACAAGGGAATGTTCCTCGTTCACCAGCTGCGCCGTTTTTACCTCGATTTACAGGATAAATCATATGAAAGCGCAATCGCGATGGTTCACTCACGCTTCTCGACAAACACCACGCCGAGCTGGGAGAGAGCGCACCCCAACCGCCTGATTCTCCACAACGGCGAGATAAACACCATCCGCGGAAACGCAGACCGTATGCTTGCGCGTGAGGAGACGATGCACTCCGAGTGTATGCAGTCCGACATGGATAAGGTTTTCCCTGTGATCAACGCATCCGGCTCCGACTCCGCAATGCTCGACAACACCCTTGAGTTCCTCGAAATGAACGGAATTCCGCTCCCGCTCGCCGTGATGATCACAATCCCCGAGCCGTGGAAAAACAACTCCGAAATGTCGAGAAACAAGCGCGACCTCTACCGCTATTACGCCACGATGATGGAGCCCTGGGACGGTCCTGCTGCCATACTGTTCTCCGACGGCGATGTGATGGGCGCGGTGCTCGACAGAAACGGACTCAGACCCGCGAGATATTACATCACAAAGGACAGAAAGGTCATACTCTCGTCCGAGGTCGGTGTTCTCGATATCCCGCCGGAAAACATCGTGTGCAAATCCCGCCTTCAGCCCGGCAAGATGCTTCTCATCGACACCGCGAAAAAGGCTGTGATTTCCGACGAGGAGTGCAAGGCGTACTACGCATCGCGTCAGCCCTACGGCGAATGGCTCGACAGATACCTTGTGACACTCTCCTCGCTCTCGGTTCCGAACAAAAAAGTGCCTCACTACACGAATAAAGAGCGCGACCGCCTCTGCAAAGTGTTCGGCTACACCTACGAGGACATAAACGACGCGATTCTGCCGATGGCGAAAAACGGAATAGAGGCGACTGCGTCAATGGGATGCGATGTTCCGCTCGCCGTACTTTCGGAAAAGCACCAGCCCCTGTTCAACTACTTCAAGCAGCTGTTCGCACAGGTCACAAACCCGCCGATAGACTCCCTGCGCGAAGAAATTGTCACGGATACAACGGTTTACGTGGGCTCGGACGGCAACCTGCTCGAGGAAAAGGCGGAAAACTGCACCGTTCTTCAGATAAACAACCCGATTCTCACCTCGGTTGACCTTATGAAAATCCGCGCGATGAACAAACCCGGGTTCAAGGTTCAGACCGTTTCGCTGCTTTACTATAAAAACACGTCGCTTGAAAAAGCCATAGACAGAATGTTCGTCGACTGCGACAGGGCATACCGCGACGGCGCGAACATTATCATCCTGTCCGACCGCGGAGTTGACGAAAACCACGTCGCAATCCCGTCGCTGCTGGCGGTTTCCGCAATCGAGCAGTATCTCATCCGCACGAAAAAGCGCACCGCCGTATCGATCATCCTCGAGAGCGCGGAACCGAGGGACGTCCACCACTTCGCGACACTTCTCGGCTACGGCGCACGTGCGATAAACCCCTACCTCGCGCAGGAGTGCATCGCATCGCTTATCGAGAGCGGCAGACTTGACAAGGACTACTACACCGCAGTCGAGGCCTACAACAGCGCGATACTGCACGGAATTGTGAAAATCGCGTCAAAAATGGGCATTTCCACACTTCAGTCGTACCAGTCCGCGCAGATTTTCGAGGCAGTCGGCATTTGCAAATCGGTTGTCGACAAATATTTCACCAACACCGTCAGCCCTGTCGAGGGAATCGGACTTGAAGAAATCGGCGAGGGAGTCGAGTGGAGACACAGCCACGCCTTCGACCCGCTCGGACTCGGAGTTGACGCCGCACTCGACAGCGCCGGAATACATAAGCTCCGCTCGAACAAAAACGCCGAGGACCATCTCTACAACCCACAGACTATCATAGCTCTCCGCGAAGCCACACACACCGGCTCCTACGAGAGATTCAAGGAATACACCGCGATGGTCGACGACGAGAGAAAGCCGCACACGCTCCGCGGACTTCTTGAATTCGTTTACGACGAAAACGGCGGCGTCCCGCTCGATGAGGTCGAACCCGCAAGCGAAATCGTCAAGAGATTCAAGACCGGCGCGATGTCCTACGGCTCCATATCGGAGGAAGCGCACACCTGCATGGCGATAGCGATGAACACGCTCGGCGGCAAGTCAAACTCGGGTGAGGGCGGAGAAGACCCCGCTCGATTCGGTACAAACAAAAACAGCGCGATAAAGCAGGTTGCCTCCGGCCGTTTCGGTGTCACGAGCGCATACCTCTGCAGCGCGAACGAAATCCAGATAAAAATGGCGCAGGGAGCAAAACCCGGTGAGGGCGGTCATCTTCCGGGCAAAAAAGTCTACCCGTGGATTGCGAAAACCCGCTATTCGACCCCGGGCGTGTCGCTCATCTCACCTCCGCCGCATCATGATATCTATTCAATCGAAGACCTTGCGCAGCTCATTTACGACCTGAAAAACGCAAACCGCGACGCGAGAATCTCGGTAAAGCTCGTCTCGGAAGCCGGAGTCGGAACTATCGCAGCAGGTGTCGCAAAAGCCGGAGCCGGAGTTGTCCTGATTTCCGGATATGACGGAGGAACGGGCGCGGCGCCGAAAAGCTCAATACACAACGCGGGACTTCCGTGGGAGCTTGGTCTCGCCGAAGCACACCAGACCCTTATCAGAAACGGACTGCGCTCCAGAGTTCGCCTTGAAACCGACGGCAAGCTGATGAGCGGACGCGACGTTGCGATAGCCTGCATCCTCGGTGCGGAGGAATTCGGTTTCGCTACGGCTCCGCTGGTGACAATGGGCTGCGTAATGATGCGCGTCTGCAACCTCGACACCTGCCCGGTCGGAATCGCGACACAGAACCCCGAGCTGAGAAGCCGTTTCAGCGGTAAGCCCGAATACGTGATGAACTTCATGAACTTTATCGCGGAGGAGCTGCGTGAAATAATGGCTAAGCTCGGCGTCAGAACGGTTGACGAGCTTGTCGGAAACACCTCAAAAATCAAGGTCCGCGAGCACCGTGTAACTCACCGCGCCGACACAATAGATCTCTCCGCCATCCTCGGAAATGCTTCCGACAACAGCGGCGAGGCAAAGCACTACGATGAAGCGGCAAAATACAACTTTGAACTTGAAAAAACGCTTGACGAGAACACACTCCTCCCCGAATTCGAGAAATATCTTGAAACCGGAAAGCCGCACGAGATAACTGTCGATGTCTCGAGCACAAACCGCACCGTCGGAACGATCCTTGGCTCAGTCATAACGAAAAAATTCGGCTCGGGACTTGCCGACGACACATACGTTATCCACGCAAACGGCGGCGGAGGTCAGTCGTTCGGTGCGTTCATTCCGAAGGGGCTGACAATCGAGCTCATCGGCGACTCGAACGACTATTTCGGAAAGGGTCTGTCGGGCGGCAAGCTGATAGTAAAGCCGAACCCGAAGTCAACCTTTGCGGCGAAAGACAACATAATCATCGGAAACGTCGCGCTCTACGGTGCAACCGGCGGTGAGGCTTATATCAACGGAGTCGCGGGCGAGAGATTCTGCGTGCGCAATTCGGGAGCTGTCGCGGTTGTCGAGGGCTGCGGAGACCACGGCTGCGAATACATGACCGGAGGCCGCGCCGTAATTCTCGGAAAGACCGGCAAAAACTTTGCGGCAGGCATGAGCGGAGGAATCGCTTACGTTCTGGACGAGGACCACGACTTGTACCTCAAGCTCAACAAGCAGATGATAACCATGACAGAGGTCACGGAGCAGCACGATTCCGACGAGCTTTACGGCATGATTTCAGCTCATGTCAGGGCGACGGGCTCGGTGTTCGGCAGAGAAATTCTTGAAAATTACGACAAATACCTGCCGAAATTCAAGAAAATCATACCTGACGACTATCAGAAGATGATGGTCTGCATCGGCAAGCTCGAGGAAAAGGGCATACCGCACGAGCAGGCAAAACTTAAAGCATTCTATATGACGCAAAATAACTGACGGAGGCAGAATCATGGGAAAACCAACCGGATTTTTGGAATTTTTGAGGGCGGGGAATCCTTCGATTTCGCCTGATGAGAGAATAAAAAACTTCAATGAATTTCATCCGCCGCTTGAGAGAGAAAAACGCTGTGAGCAGGCGGCGAGATGTATGAACTGCGGCGTTCCGTTCTGTCAGGCGGGGGCGGTGTTCGGCGGAATGGTCAGCGGATGTCCCCTGCACAACCTCATCCCCGAATGGAACGACGAAATTTACAACGGAAACTGGAAAGAGGCGCTGACAAGGCTTCTCAAAACCAACAATTTCCCCGAATTCACCGGCAGAGTGTGCCCCGCGCTTTGTGAAGCTGCCTGCACCTGCGGAATGAACGGAAGCCCCGTGACGGTTCACGACAACGAGCTTTCGATAATCGAAGAAGGCTATGCACAGGGTTGGATCCAGCCGAGAATTCCCGAGGTCAGAAGCGGCAAGCGCGTCGCGATAATCGGCTCGGGCCCGTCCGGACTTGCGGCGGCAGACCAGCTCAACCAGAGAGGTCACTCAGTCACCGTTTTCGAGCGTTCACCGAGACCGGGCGGACTTCTGATGTACGGAATACCCAACATGAAGCTCGACAAACGTGTAGTTGAGCGCAGGATTGAGCTTATGAAAGCCGAGGGAATCGAGTTCAGGCTCGGCGTAAATGTGGGAGCTGACGTGACGGCGGAGAAGATTCTCGGCGAGTTCGACGCGGTTGTCCTCTGCTGCGGTTCAAGGACGGCGAGGGACATAAAAGTCGAGGGCAGAGACGCCTGTGGTGTGCATTTCGCGGTGGATTTCCTCACGGCTGCGACCGAAAAAGTGATCGGCGACAGCGACGAGTTCAGAATCACGGCGGAAGGCAAAAATGTAGTCGTAATCGGCGGAGGCGACACGGGAAATGACTGCGTCGGCACATCGATCAGACAGGGATGCGCGTCGGTCACTCAGCTTGAGATGATGGCGAAGCAGCCCGACACGAGAGCGGAGAACAACCCGTGGCCTCAGTGGCCCAAAGTCTGCAAAACGGACTACGGTCAGGAGGAGGCTATCGCGGTATTCGGACACGACCCGAGAATCTATCAGACAACTGTAAAAGAAATCATCAAGGATGAAAAGGGCTCGATATCCGCGGTAAAAACCGTAAAACTGAGCCCGAAAAAGGATGAAGCGAGCGGCAGAACCGTAATGGCGGAGGTTGAGGGAAGCGAAGGTGTCCTCCCGTGCGAGCTGATGCTGATTGCGGCGGGCTTTGTCGGATGCGAAAACTACGTCGCGGAGGCGTTCGGCGTGACAAAAACACCGCGCGGAAGCATTTCGACCGGCGACGGACAATACAGCACATCTGTTCCGAAGGTGTTCACTGCCGGAGACGCACACCGCGGTCAGTCCCTCGTAGTCTGGGCAATCGCGGAGGGAAGAGCCTGCGCCAAGGAAGTCGACGAATACCTGATGGACTACAGCAACATGGTGTAAAACTGTAAAAAAATAAGACACAGCCCGGTAAAACGCTGTTACAAAGCGGCAGCTGAACCGGACTGTGTTTTTTGCTGTTTTTGATGCAATGATGAGCACAAATGCTACTGCATATACTGGAGCAGCACTGACATTGAGGGAGAGGATTATTCGACTGCCGAGAGCAGAAGAAAATTGGCACAGAGAAGCTATATGAAAAGCTCGGGTTTGAGACGCATCTCGACCTCGGGGATAGGCTTGTTGTGCGTAAAAGATTGAAGTGATACGGATATCACACTCTTTTATAAATGTAGCAGTAAATTCTTCCGTCGCCGAATTGATAATCCCCGGTTTTCCATTCGGTAAAGAGATAATCCTGTCCGTTGATATGCTTTATTTCATACGCGGACGCCGTTATAGAAATTTTGTTAATGATAAATCCTTTAGTCCATCTGAGACAGCTTTCATGACGCTTTGTGGTATGAATGCATTCGCCGCCCGGTAAAAATTCAAAGGACAGACTGAATAAATCATCTTTATCCCAGTTAATTTCAGCAGGATCGTAATTCTCCGGCTTGTTCACGTAGAAATCATGTACTGCCCACCTGCCTAAAATTTCGTCATCCGATACAAACGGAAGGTCGATGTTGTCCTTTTTCCTGATTTCGTCTATTGTAAAATGCTTATCGGAATCTTTTTCGTAAACCCAGATTTCAGGCATACCGAAGTTCTGACCTTTACCGTCAAGGCATGAATTCATTTCCAAAAACAGCAGCGCACGGTCGTTTTCGCTGCAGATTTCGTATTTGTTAGTGTAAAAAGAGTCAAATTTGTTGCTATAGGTATAAAGTTTTCCCTTAGTCCAACCTGCGACTCCCCAGTATTCCTTGCCATCGTCGAGAAAATAAATTTCATCAAGCCAGCCTCTGTGTCCGCATTTCGGATGCCCGTTTAAAAACTGCTCCCGACTCGGCACAATGTCTATCATGATCCAGTGCCCTATTGCTTCCGGGTCATTTTCAAATGAGGGTTTATTGTTCGCAGGTTTTATCAGCGCTTCAGTTGTGCGTTTGTAAACAGGTACGTTAAGCTCGGTTATGCCGTCCTCGTGATATACTTCGTAATATGCGCCGATTATCTGATAATCATCTTCGCCGAGCCTGCGCGTCATATACTGATAAGCCTCATCAAGCTCGTCGGATTTACACACAAGCGAAGCAATATCGCCGTTTGTTTCACGGGAAATCTCCTGCAATCCGCATCCCACGGGCAGCTTTCCGGTTATCTCAACACATACCGATAAATCAAAATCATTATCGCGATATTCGGTTTCGTAGTTTATAATGAAACTTTTCCTTCCGAGGATGTTTTTGGGCAGTGATTTTTTTATTTTTTCGATTTCTTCATAAGCCTTTTCTTTTGCGGAAAATACTTTTCTCAGACCGGCTGCGTGTATGAACTCGTTCTTTTTGACTATAACTTCAAACATTTTACTCTCTCCTTCTGAAATTTCATGCCGTATTTTTTCAAGCTTTTTTCTCTGTGACTCGAGCACTTCAGCCGCTCTTTTAATTTCGTTCAGTTTAGAATCAAGTATATCGGTAATTTCATCCAGACTGCCGCTGTTCATGTACTGCCTGATTTCACTCAGAGAAAATCCCAGCTCCTTCAGCGCAATTATTCGGTTGCAGTCCGCAGCTTTTTCCGCTGAATAATAACGATAGCCGGTAAATTTATCGATATAATCCGGAATAAGCAAGCCTTCGGTGTCGTAAAACCTGAGAGTTTTCACCGGAATCCTGCAAATTTTTGAGAGCTCGCCGATTTTGTACATCTCGTCAATCCTTTCAAATTCAAAGCAAATGCTGCGCAGCCTTACCTTGTATTCTGATTATATCATTACAGTGAGGGGGAGAGTCAATGGGGTTTTTGAAATTTTTTACGAACCTGTTCCGCGGAAATGCCGCACTCCGATCTTCCATATAATCGCGCAGGGGATCAAAAACAGCCCCGACAGCACCGGTGTGAACATGTAAAACAC
>JBJFHS010000207.1:0-10965 GCA_051893885.1 Eubacteriales bacterium | reverse complement strand
GCTTCTTATCATGGTGCGGTATGGCACTTCGTAGATGAAATCCCGCCGGTCAAAATCGTTTATCGCCGCTACAGAGTCCTCAAAATGGGTGAATTTATCCTCCTCACGCAGGGTGTAATCCCCGTCTATCCGGCAGGTGGTGCGGAACTGGGGCATGGCGGGAAGGGTTGTGACTTCTCTTGACAGGCGGGACGTTTCTTTCAGTTTTGAGAGAAGGAGAATCTGGTTCCGGATGAGGTAATCGCTGACGGACTCCACCGTGGTTCCCGTAAAGAGAGGCACGTTTTCCGGCTGATTGTGGCCGTACAGGTCGATTGTGCCACCATTTATGTGTACAACGGCATCTGCGGCGTTTCCCGATTCAACAGCGCGTCTGCAGCTTTCGAGAGTTACCTGCCGTCCGATATATGTGAAATAATTCTGACCCGTGACCGTAGGCATTCCCGAGCGGCGGAGCACATCGCAGTCCCCGGTAGTGTCAATGACCATCTTTGCGCCGTAAAACTCAAATCCGCTTTTGCTGTCCGTGATGATTCCGCAGCAGTGGGTGCCGTTCATGACAGGGCTGCAGGCATTGCAGTCGAACAGAATGGCAACTCCCGCCTCGTGCAGGAGCTCCGTGAACTGCATGGCAAGGATATACGGCGAATAGCAGGTCATATACCGCGGACCCTTTGCCCTCTCCTCCGGCGGCAGCTCCTTTTTCCAGTTTTCGGGGATCGTGTCGTATCCGTACGTGATGGACAGACGGAGAAATTCTTCCGCCATGCCGAAGATGATCTGTTTTCCCCTGCCGTCGCACATCGGCACAAAGAAATTGATGAGCCCCATCGTTGCAAGCCCCCCGAGCATGGTGCTTTTCTCGAGGAGCAGAACCTTCTTCCCGTGACGTGCGGCAGACAGTGCAGCGGCAGCACCCGCGACACCGCCCCCCGCAACAATTACGTCATAGCTCTCACGGACAGGAACATTCTGACTGAATTGAACAAACTCCATAAGCAACCTCCGATGTTACAAAATATACTAATACATTAGGGTGGAGAAAAGGGGACGCGGACGCTTCTTGTAAGAAGCTTGGCAAGAACTTCAATCGGTTTTTATCATTTCTCGTTCAGTGCGTATGATATAGGTATCACTTCGGACGGGTCAGCTGGCCTCGCGGCTTGATATAGATATCCTCGACCTCAGAAAGGGTGGAGCGAGCTCGCAGGGACCGCTAACCCTGCTCGAGACAGCCGGATGGAATACCGTGATTTGCTAACTTACTATATAGTAATACTGACTCACGTCGTTTTAAAGCGAACGAACGATTCAGTCAGCTGCGAACTATAAATTCAGTTATCCTCCACCATGCACGCGAGTCAGTACCAAGAACAGTTTAAGTTACTGAATCAAGGTATTCCATACGGCTATCTCGAGCAGGGTCTCGGCGGTCCCTGCGAGCTCGCTCCACCCTTTCTGAGGTCGAGGATATCTATATTCCCCCGCGAGGCCAGCTGACCAGTCCGAAGTGATACCGCCACCATACGCACTGAACGAGAAATGATAAAACCCGATTGAAGTTCTTGCCAAGCTTCTTACAAGAAGCGTCCCGTTCCCCCCGTTCCCCATCACACAGACAAATTATAGCGTGCTCAGGGCGACAAGAGATGCGAGTGCGAGGATGAGACCGATGATTTTGGTGGGGTTGAGCTTTTCGTGGAAGAAAATGACGGACCAGAGGACGGAGACGAGGAGCACGCCGCCGTTGTTCAGGGTGTAGAGCACCGCAACGTTGATGAGGGACAGGCCGTACATCATCATGTTGACCGCAACCGCTGCTGAGACGGAGGCGAGAACCATGTACAGTGCTGACTTTGGGGTCTGCCTGAAGTCGGTGAGACACTTGCCTTTTGAGCGGATGAGCAGAATGATAAGTGCGGCGGCTGCGGAAACCGCAAAGGTCACAATGATCATTTCCGCGTTTTCATTGTTTCCCATCGCCTTCTGCTGGCTGTTCATCAGAATTCCGTATATTCCGTTCATGCAGCCAAGCAGGATACTGAACAGGAGAAAAACTCCCGATTTCTGCTCCGTTTTGTTGACCTTCGGCTCCATGTTGATGAGCACAAAGGAGAGCAGCATTACGGTGATAGCGATTATCTGCCAGACGCTCAGCCTTTCGCCGTCCACTATAACGGAGTACAGCATCGGGAGCAGCACACCGCCGGACAGATTGAAAATCATAAGAATGGAGTACGGCCCTTTTGCGGACGCCATCAGCAGACAGGTGTTGTAGGTAACGAGGACAATGCCGTTGACCGCACCCAGAACCCATGTCAGCGGTGACGGTGAAAATGCAAAGCCGGACACAATGACGGTCACGATTCCGACAATCAGCCCGTAGAAAACGGAATAAATCTGTGAGGAGCGCGATTTTTCCCCCGGATAGAATTTGCCGTACATATTGCAGAAGCCGGACTGACAGCTGTACAGCATGATCATTGCGAAAACCATTAGATTAGCCATGAAATACCTCATCGGAGCAGAATTTTATTGTGATGATTATAGCATAACACATCTCATTTTTCAATCAATGATGTACGTTTCATCCGCAAATTTTAATTATTCTCCTGCCGCTTGTCAAATACCCCCTGAAGTGTCCGTATCACTTCCCCTATGTCAATCGGCTTGGAGAGGAAACCGTTCATACCGCACTTTTCTGCGGCTTTTCGGTCATCGTCAAAAGCATTGGCGGTCATGGCAATTATCGGGATGTCCGCAAGAGAGTGATTTTCCAATGAACGTATGCGTCGGGCAGCTTCGCAGCCATCCATAATCGGCATCTGAATGTCCATAAGCACCAGATCGTAGTCCCCGGGGTTTGATGCTGCGATTTTTTCCACGGCCTCCGCACCGTTTACCGCCGTGTCGATATCGAATCCGTACCCGCTCAGAATTTCCGCCGCAATCTCCCTGTTCAGCTCGTTGTCCTCCGTCAGAAGCAGCCGCTTTCCGTTAAAGAGGAAGTTTTCGGTATCGGATTTCTCGGGCTGTTCGGCTGCGGTATGCTGCTGATCCAGAGCGGTGAGAAGCGACTCCCTCAGATCGGACATAAACATCGGCTTGGAGCAGAATGCTGTCACTCCGGCTGCCTTTGCCTCATCCTCGATATACGACCAGTCGTATGCGGTAAGTATGATGATCGGGGTGTCGTCGCCGATGGAACGTATCTGTCGGGTGACTTCGATGCCGTTCATATCGGGAAGCCGCCAGTCTATGATGTACGCCTCGAAGGGATCGTTCAGCTCGATTGACTGTCTTGCACGAAGGACTGCCTCCCTGCCGAACATAGTCCACTCTGCGCGCATACCGACCTTAACCAGCATCTTTGTAACGCTGTCGCAGGTGTTGAAGTCGTCGTCCGCCACCAGAGCCTTCAGACCCTCCAGTTCCTTTATCTTTCCGTCACTTCTGTGCTCCGACTGAAGCCGCATCTCAAGCGTGATAATGAACTCCGTGCCCTTTCCCTGCTCGGTTTTAACCTCAATGGTGCCGCCCATCATATCTATAATGTTTTTGGAAATGGCCATTCCGAGACCCGTTCCCTGAATCCTGCTTACGGTTGAGGTGCGCTCGCGTTCAAAGGGTTCAAATATATGCTCCGCAAACTCCTGACTCATTCCGATTCCGGTATCCTTTACACGGATTTCATACGCGGCTTTTCCGTCATGTGCGGCTTTGACCTGCGTCACACGGACAGACACCGTACCGCCGGGCTGAGTAAACTTGACCGCATTGGAGAGCAGATTCAGCAGTACCTGATGCAGCCGGGTCTTGTCGCAATAGACATCCTCGTCGGTGACGTCAATGACATCCATGTACAGCTCCAGCTGCTTGGCGTGTATCTGTCCGCCGATGATAGTCTTGATGTCGTGGAATATATCCGAGAGGTTGGCCTCCTTTTCCTCAAGCTGGATCCTTCCGCTCTCAATTCGGCTCATGTCAAGAACGTCGTTGATCAGGCTCAGCAGATGGTTGCCGGAAGAGAGAATCTTGGCAAGATAATCCCTGACCTTTCCCGTGTTCTCAGCATTTGCAGCCGCCAGAGTGGCAAAGCCTATGATAGCGTTCATCGGGGTTCGGATATCGTGTGACATATTGCTGAGGAAGGTACTCTTGGCACGGTTTGCGCTCTGTGCGGCATTGACGGCATCCTCAAGCGCCTGATTGACCTTTTTTTCCTTGGTTCTGTCCGACATGACAAGAATATACTTTTTCTCGCCCTTGATATCGCTGCAGAGAGCCACCACATGGAACCATCTCAGCTCGCCGGTCTTCTGATGTCTGTATTCGCGGTACCATTCACCCTGCTGTCCGGGAAGAATGCTTGAAAGCTGATCCAGAACATGGACCGTATTGCCGTCATGCACCAGATTATCTATTATCCGAATATTGGCACGCGCCTCTTTTTCCGTGATTCCGAGCAGTTTTTCAATATTCGGGCTGACATAATCCGTGCGTAAAGTCCCGGCGTCGAGCATCAGGAAAACGTCGTCCACATTCACGGAGAGCTTGGAGAACAATTCCTCGCGGTAGAGTATCTCCATGTCCTTCTTCTTCAGCTTCATATGGTTCTGCCGGATAATTAAGGTTATCAGCATTATACTGAGGCTGACCGCGATTCCGATTACCAGCAATGCAGTGCTCGACTGAAGCCGGTTCATGCTTGTGTTGACCACACCGGCGGGCACGACACCCAGAACAATCCAGTCCTCAAAATTTGCGGACTCATATACAAGGTAATATTTCGTGTTGTCCGCACGGAACACAGTGGAGCCGGGATTGCCCTGCTGAAAGTCACACTGAATCGCGGTTATTTCATCCTCGCTCATATCGGAATGATCTCTCAGCATACCGATGAAATTGTAGATATCCCGAATCGAACCGGAGGCATTGTCGACAATCACACGGCCGTCGGGGTGAATGATATAGCTGCTTGACTGACCGTCGAATGCCGAAATTTCAAGCATATCCACAAGGTCGGAGTTGTTGAAGCTGATTGCGATAGCCTCATAGTCAAAGCCGCTGTAGGTTCCGGGTTCTGCGGGCACGGCAAACACCATGACTTCCGGCTGACCGGGCACAACGGAGTTCACAACCACGTCTTCTCTGTCGAATATCAGCTTCGGAAGGTTTTCCTTTAAATCAAGATAGCCCGTTTTTCCGTTTATCGTCCGGTAATTTCCCTCACGGGAGATGAAGTAAAAGTCCGTGTATCCGACTTCACTCTTTGTGCGCGCGACAAAAGCCTCGATCTGCCCTTCATCCGACACGTCACAGAGATACGGAACCCACATCCGCATTGTACTCCAGTTACGCCCCACCAGAGAGTGCAGAGACTGATTCGCCTGAGTGTATATCTCCGCCAGATGGGCAGTGCTCTCGGTGTAAATAGTCCGTGTGACAAAGCCGTAGTACTTTACACTTGCCGCGATGAGTCCCAGAAACAATGCAGCGGCAGCTAAGGTGGCAATCAATCCTTTTCGCATGATTTTCCCCCCTTTCGATAAAATTCTTCCGCGGTCATGTCAATGTCTGATTGTCACATAGTCGGTAGGCGCAAGGAGCTGTCCGCACAGCCTTACACCGTCAAGCATACAGTCATAGCTGTTGTAATCTCCCACATACTGCTCCACACGCTTGGCCTTCAGGTCTTCGGGCATCGGGCAATTGCAGTATAGCTCGTCCTCCAGATATACGTCCTCACCCAGCAGAAGAACTGTGTAAACGCGGTTCTCATCCAGCGGCTCTCCGCCCACTGTGATGCCGTCCAGAGTATAGGTGCCGTCGCCGTTGTCCGTAATTGTGTATTCCATGCCGCTGGTAACAGGGATATTGTTGTAGTGGCGGATTGGGTTGGAGCCGTCCTCCTTCACGTTCACAAGCCATTCCATGACTCTTTGAATCTCCCCGCCGGTGTACTCGCAGCGGTATGCGACGGTCTTGAAGGTCATAAGCCACTTGAGCTGCTGAAGGGTGTAATCGCCGGTGAAAATAGGGGAGCTTGCAACATTTGAATAACCGATTGCAATCTCGTCGCCTGTTCCGGTTCGCATGGTGTTCAGCAGAGAGGATGCGGAGGGGCTTCCGTGTTCGCCAAAGGTGTAGGGATAAGCCGTCTCCTGAGTGATTATCACTTCGTCTGCTTCCTTTGGCTCTGCGGAAACGAGCTGTGCGTTAAAGTCTTCATATGCACCCCGAGCTCCGTACTCGCCGGCAAGCATCTTATGCACAACATTCTTTGAGATGGAAAAAATCTCGGTGGAAGCAAGGCGGATATACAGGTGGTTGCGGCCGACGCACTCTCTGACATACTCAAGCGAATCGTTCATCTCAATGTTGACGGTCTTGTTGTAGGACAGGACTGCGGCACCGGCGGCAAGGCGTCTCTGACCCTCCTCGCTGAAGATGGCGTCGAGCACCCGCATGATGGCGTTCAGTTTATCCTCGTCCTGCCCAATGTGCTCAGCCACAGCCAACTGACACAGAGGGTAGGTGAGAATCCAGTTGTCCTCCGAGGTTTCGCCGAAATACGGCAGCATAACGCTGTTTATTCCGTATTGATTTCGGGCGTAGGTGCAGTCGTTTGCCGTTCCGCGCATCATAGCCAGCTTTCCCTCAAGATACGGGCCGGACACATTGTTGAACTCGTATTCTGCCTCCTCCGGCTGAACCCTGATATCTTTAAGATATTTCTCAAACCGCTCGAAGACCTCCGGCCACACCTTGCCGTCAAGTCCCACCTGACCGTACTCGGTTTCGCTCTCGTATTCCATGCGCCACATTGTGCCTTCAAGACTCATGAGCTGCGGAATTGAGTTTCCCTGCATCATCTCAAGGCAGGTGTAATCGGAACGCCAGTCGGTGCTGAATCCCCTAATCCCCAGATTTTCAAAGCTGTTTATGGCGTCAACAAATTCGGCATAGTTGGTGGGAACGGGGATGTCGTACTGCCGGAACAGATCCAGATTTGCAATATATCCGTCCACCTCAGCGCACATGGGAAGCCAGCGGATGCCTCCGTCGGACTCACGGTTGTTCTCGATATAGCTGCTGTAGAAGGTGCCCACGATCTCGGTCCGGCTCAGGTCGAGAAGCTGCTCAGACATATGCGCTGCATCGTTAAGAGAGAAACGGCGGCAGGTTATAATGTCCGGCATATCCGCACCCCGGTTTGTGAGGTCGGTGTAGTACGCCATTGTGTTGTAGCCCACAACAAAGGTGAACCTGATGTCGGGAAACTGCTTTTCCAGCCATGGCGTCAGCTCCTTTGTCATTGACTTGTCCCACAGGTACATGGTGATCTCCACCTTGCCCGATTTTATAGGGTTCTTCAAGCCTGCGCAGCCTGATGTGCCCAGAAGCATCACCAGCGCCATAACGATCGCCGTCAGTTTCTTTTTCATTTTATGTCTCCTTGAATTCTCAATAGTTTACAGTGTCCTTTGTCACAGGTTCATTCCTATAATATATATTCCCTTTTTGTAAAAAAACGGAGAAGCGTCAGGCTGAATGTGCAAATCATAGCTCTGCCTGCAGCGCAGCCTGCTTCTCCCAAAAAATGTAAAATACACCGTTCCGTTTCAGGTGCATACATACACTTGCATTATACATCAGGATAACATTTTTTTCAAGTTTTTTTACTAATTTCTGGAAAATATTTTTTGTTTCGACGTAAGATAAAATCAGATTTTTGAAAATAATGCGCAATGTCCGGCGGCAGATGCGGCTGTGTTGCATTATTGTGACCTCTCCCGCCTCATTCCCCACATCCCGAATTGTATCTGCGGTATTCGCGCGCGGACATCCCCGTTTTTTTGCGGAACAGGCGCATGAAGTACATATTGTCGCTGTACCCGCACATTCCGGCTATCTCCGTAATTGTCAGATCCGTATCGGTGAGCAGATTTTTCGCGTGTCTCAGACGGAGATCGATTATATACTCCGACGGCGAGCACCCGAAATTGCGACGGAACAAATCCCGGAAGCGGCTGACGCTCAGATGCTCCGACTCAGCCAGATCCGCGACGCACAGCTCCTCCGTATAGTGACTGTGGATGTACTCCATAAGCCCCGCGAATCGCTTTCCCTTTGTGTAGCCGTCGGATGACACCGCCCTCCCGAGCTCGACTGCGATTTCGGTCAGCTTTGCCGCGCAGAACTCCTCATATCCTCTCCCGCACAGCATGAATTCGCCGAAAATCTCCCCGAATGTGCGCCTGACTGACGGTGGAATTCCTCCGTTCAAGCGATATACCCGACCGGTCTCAAGTCCCGCGCTCTCAAGCAGCTTTTCCGCACAGTTTCCGGTAAAGTGCGCCCAGTAGTAGCCCATCCCGCGGTCCTCGGTCAGCTCGTATCGGTACGGAATCTCCGGCGGATGAATTATGAACTCCCCCGAGGTGAAAACGTACTTACTGTCTCCCGTTCCGCAGCTCAGCTCCCCGACGTCCATCAGCTGAAGATAGTAGTCGTGCCTGATGCCGCTCGTCACGAAAACCCGTGAGATTGAAACATACCCCGCGCAGTTCACCGCCAGAGGCACTCCGCTGTCGCAGCAGTCCGCCCCGTTCTCCGCGAGGTATCCGCTTCTGTAATATGACTGGTTTTCCATTCCGCCCCTCCATAAATCCTCTCAGGCGATTTGTCCATAAAAACGATTGATTAGTGTATTGCCGCTCTTTTTAAAATAGTATATACTGAATCGTGAAAATATCAAGATATTCTTCTCAATTTTCAGAAATTTTTACATTTTCAATAAACAAAAAAACGAATGGGAGATGAATATGAAAAAATCATTAAACGCGTGGACTGTCGATGGCTCCCTTGATTTTGAGGGAACCTTTGCCGCCGTTTCCAAAGCCGGTTTTGACGGAATCGAGCTGAACATCGACTCCTCCGGCGCGCACTCAATCACGCTTTCGACGACAAAAGATGAGTTTGCCGCAGTCAGGGCGCTGTCGGAAAAGTACAGCCTCCCCGTCGTAAGCATTTCCACATCCCTATGGGGCGAGAAAATGGGGCATCCGGACAAATGGGACGAGGCGAGAGCTCTGCTGAGAAAACAGCTTGAGGCGGCGTCTGAGCTTGGAGCGGGCGGAATTCTCACCGTGCCGGGCGGAATGGGCGGAGAATACACCCTTGACAGAGTCCGCAGAAACTCAATTGAATTTCTGAAGTCAATGAAGTCCGAGATTGAAAAAAGCGGCATTTTTGTCGGCGTGGAGAACGTCTGGAACGGATTTTTCCTCTCCCCGTACGATATGGCGTCGTTTGTTGACGAAATCGGCTCGCCGAAAATCGGAGCATATCTCGACGCCGGAAATATGCTTGCGTTCTCCGTGTCGGAATACTGGGTTGAGGTTCTCGGAAGCCGCATCGGATTCGTCCACGTCAAGGACTACAAGCGCGCGGGCGGTCTGAACTCCGGCGGAACATGGGAGGATATTACGCACGGAAGCGCAAACTGGAGCGAAATCATCCCAGCCCTCAGAAAAGCCGGATTCGACGGATATCTGACGGGCGAGGTCTTCAAGGCTGACGCAGGCATGACCTTTGAGGAATACTACAAAAAAGTAGCAGGGGAAATCGAAGAAATAATCAAATACACAAAGGAGAAAAATTTATGAAAAAACTCGCTTTGATAGGCTGCGGCGGAATCGGTTCGTACCACCTCGGCCACTTTATGCAGTTTACCGACATCATTGAGCTCGCGGGCTTCTGCGACCTTATTCCGGAGCGCGCGGAGAGCTTTGTAAAGCAGGCAGGCTCGGGCAAGGCTTACACGAACTACCTCGAAATGTACGACGAAGTGCAGCCGGACATGGTGTTCATCTGCATCCCGCCGTACTGCCACGGTGAAATTGAGTTTGAGACAATAAGACGCGGCATTCCGTTCTTTGTCGAAAAGCCGCTCGCACTTGACCTCGACCTCGCACGCCGCATACGTGACGCAGCAGCCGAAAAGAACCTGATAACCGCTTCCGGATTCCAGTGCCGCTATTCCAACCTTGTAGAGCCGAACGTCAAATTCTGCCGCGAAAATGAAGTCGTGTTTGTCGACGCGTCGAGAATAGGCGGTATGCCGGGCGTGTTCTGGTGGCGCGAAAAGAAGCTCTCGGGCGGTCAGATAGTTGAGCAGACAATCCATCAGTTCGACATCATCCGCTATGTCTTCGGAGAGCCCGAGGAGGTCTGCACCTACGGCACGCGCGGATTCCTCAAGGGTGTGGAAAACTACGACACCGACGACCTCTCAACCACAATCGTAAAATTCAAGAGCGGCGCACTCGGCGTAATTTCGACCGGCGACTATGCGACAAGCGGAAACAGCCACGACTCAAAGGTGATTTTCTCCTCAAAGGACAAGAGAGCCGAGCTGAAAATACTCGACACACTGAAGATATACGGCGAAGCTCCGGCGGAAGAAAAGGACGAGGGCGGATTCGTGATCAAGGGTGACGGCGCTCTCAGTGCGGGAGGAGACTGCGTTGTATACCGTCAGGACGGAGACGCGGGAATACTCTGCGACCGCACGTTCATCGAAGCCGTAATATCCGGAGACGGAAGCAAGATCCGCTCACCTTACGCCGACGCCTTCAAATCCGTAGCCTTCACTATGGCGTGCAACGAGTCCATGGCAAGCGGCAAGCCGGTCAAGGTTGAGCTGGAGTAAGGATTTTATTTAAAATTACGCTGCATACCGAAAAATAGACAGACAGAGAACCTCCTGCGGAGCACTGCAAAGGGAGGTTCTTTTTTTATTCAAGGGAAATTAAGGAATAAACTCTGACGGGTTTTAGACTGATTTTATGTCGGTGCCGACCGACAGCGGCATAAGAAGCTTTCGGCGCGAAGCCTCTTATGAATCACCCGCGCCGCGATTTCGTTGGATTTAAGCAGTTTAGAATTCGCGCGACGGTA
>JBJFHS010000206.1:0-10985 GCA_051893885.1 Eubacteriales bacterium | reverse complement strand
AGACATAAGCATAAATAGCGTTGTAATTGGCCTTTCCATTCTGTTCCTCCATAATCCGATTGATAAGTCTGCTTAATTCTATTTTATCACATAACAGGATAAAAGACAAGAACAGCCACAGAAGAGCGAGCTACTGTGGCTGTTAACTGTCTTATGAACACAGCACTTTTCCGCGGGAGGTTTTCGTGTTTATTCCTCAATGTAGAACTGGTTAATGACCTTTTCGTAATATTTTGTGGCTATTTTTTCTCTTTGCTTGTAGTAGGATGTGATGTCCTGGAAGGTATCGGAGCGGAGGAGTTCCTGGAAATAGAATGCAACACCGTTCCAGTTGTCATACACGTATCCGAAGTCAAAGACACGCGCATCTACGCAGACGTCCATCATCTCCGCATCCTTCGGGGAAGACGCATAACGCTGTTTCAGGCAGACATCGTAGTATGTGGGAAGGACTTCCTTGTACGATTCCGCGCAGAGCACTTCGGTCATGATGCCGATGAACTCGAGATCCTGCGCGTTCTTTCCGACTGCCATTGCTTCGTGGCTGCCGTCTACCATGGACTTGTATTCAGCCTGATTTTCGTCGTACTTCGGGTACGGGATGATTCCGTAGTCGTGGTCGAAATCCGCAAGGTATGTCAGCGCGCCGTCGAGAGTAGCGTTGCAGGTCAGCGCAGCGTATTTGGAGAACATATCCATTCCGGAACTGTGATCCATCTTTGAGTAGACGCCGGCGCAGTTGTTCAGCAGGTCGTAGCAGGAGTTGTATACGTCCACAAGGTGTTCACTGTAGTAAACGAACTGGAGCTCACCGTTGGAATCCTTGGTGAAAATCGGGTTGTCGCACGCCCAGAGGTAGGTGTTGTAGTTTGACTGCTGGTCTGAAGCGAGTCCGAAGTAGTCAAGTTCATCCTCAGCGCCGTCGCCGTTGACGTCCGTGTAGACATTCATGCAGAGATTTTTCAGAAAATCGAGAGTCCAGCGGCCGGATTTTACCACATCATAGAGGTCTTCTATCTGGTAATTGACCATGGCGTCCTTGTCGTAGAACATACAATAGGTCTTGGAAATGGTTGACAGCGCAAAGTCGCCCATCGCGAGGTAACAGCGATTGTTGATCGTCAGATCGTCCACTGTGGAATCGGACCACCACGGACGTTCAAAATCAACATATGGAACATCGTACCAGCTGCGGTAGTAGCCCTTCAGCACGTTGCCGCTGTTGGAAACCACGTGATACTGAATGAGGTCGAAGGAGTTGTCGCCGGACTGAATGGAGTTGGCGATTGTAGTGGTGCAGGTTCGGTGGTCGGAGCCTTCCATAAAAGCAACCTTTGCGTTATAGCGTTCATCAACCGCAAGATTTCGCGCATATACCGCATCGTTGACTCCTTCGCCGTTCTGCTCCTCAACGACTATGTATTTTTCGTAGGAGTCGGTTACGCCAATGACAGTGAAATCGCGTCCTCCGAAGTCTTTTTCAGGCAGGTTGTCAGCTTCGGCACGGCGTGCTTCCTGAGCGGTGGTTTCTTTTTCGGGAGCGGTTTCGACGGGCGTATCCGAACCCGATGGTGCAGATTCGCTTGAGTCTGGGGAGTCAGGAGTGTTGTCACTGCAGGCGATGAATGATGAGGAAAGAAGCGTCAGCGCAAGCAGGAGTGTGAGAAGTTTCCCGGATGTTTTCATGAGCAGTTTCCTTTTCTGAAAATGAAATAGATGTTGGCTTTATTATAGCGCATCTTTTTGGTAAAATCAATAAAAAAGGAAAAATTAATAAATAATTTTAGTGATTATATGATGAGCCGGAAGCGTTTTTGCAAAAATATCTGTGTTAAATAACGTAATATCGGTTGACCGGGTGTTTTTGTTATGCTATAATCATATCACAATATAAATTAAAAAGGCAGGAAAGTTATGGCAGAGCGCAAAATTTCAAAGAGAAGCTTTAAAAATCCCGTGTTCGCGCATGGGGCAGACCCGTGGGTTGTACGGGACGGCGACGATTATTATTACTGCTATTCCGGAGGAAACGGAGTGTGCGTGAATAAAATAGACGCCCTCGACAAAATCACACCGGTCGGAGGAACAAAGGTCTACACCGCGCCCGAGGGAGAAGCATATTCACACGAATACTGGGCTCCCGAGCTGCATAAAATAGGCGGTCGGTGGTATATTTACGTTGCGGCTGACGACGGCGACAACTATAATCACAGAATGTACGTCCTCGGCTGCAAGGGAGAGAAACCGACTGACGAATACGAAATGCTCGGAAAAATCACGGACGAGAGCGACAAATGGGCTATCGACGGCACGGTTCTGCAGTACAAGGGCGAGTGCTACTTCATCTGGTCGGGCTGGGAAGGCGATGTAAACGAGGCTCAGAACATCTACATCGCACATATGTCGGACCCGAAGACGATAGATTCAAAGCGCACCATGCTTTCATGCCCGGATATGGAGTGGGAAAGACTTGGCGGAAAGCCGTCGATCAACGAAGGACCTGTGGCGCTCGTGAAAAACGACACCGTTCACGTAATCTACTCTGCAAGCGGCAGCTGGAGCGACTACTACTGCCTTGGAAAGCTGACATATTCGGGCGAAGGCGACATACTCGATTCGGCAAGCTGGAAAAAATCTGACAGAGCCGTGTTCGCAAAGACCGACAAAACCTTCGGGCCCGGTCACTGCTCGTTCTCTACAGATATAAAGGGTGGAGAATGGGTCATATACCACGCGAATCTTGTCTCCGGCTCAGGCTGGGGCGGACGCAGCGTGTGGGTTCAGCCGGTAAAATGGGTGAGCGACGATATTGTTTTCACGCCGACCGCCTCCGCCTCCGACGAATTTGAGATGCCGTATTTTGAAAAATAAGGCATAAAAAAATTCCGCGGCGAAACCACTTGGAATAAGTGGAAAAAACGCATATGTATAATTCTCTTTGTACGTTGGCAATAATTATACCAGAGCCATGCACAAAGACCGTGCTTCAGAAGCTGAAATTCGGTTTTCGTGCGACAAAGGAAAGGCATATGCAATGTATAACAAGGTTGAAATCTGCGGCGTCAACACGTCAAGACTTCCTGTGCTTTCGTCAGCTGAGAAAAAAGAGCTCTTGAGAAAGACAAAAGAAGGTGACATGGAGGCGAGGGAGAAGCTGATAGACGGAAATCTGCGGCTTGTGCTGAGTATAATCCAGCGGTTCACCAACAGGAGGGAAAACCTCGACGACCTTTTTCAGGTGGGCTGCATCGGGCTTATCAAGGCTGTGGACAACTTCAACACGGATATAGACGTTGAATTTTCGACCTACGCGGTTCCGATGGTTATCGGAGAAATACGCCGGTATCTCAGGGACAACAACACGATCAGAGTGAGCCGTTCGGTGAGGGATCTCGCATACCGTGCCCTTGCGGCGAAGGAAAAGCTGTCCTCACAAAGCGGTGCTGAACCGTCGGCGGAGGCTATTGCCGCTGAAATAGGGGAAAGCGTTCGCGATGTAAGCCATGCACTCGAGGCGATTGTCGAGCCGGTTTCGCTTTACGACACTGTATACAGCGACGGCGGTGACTCGATTTATGTTATGGACCAGATCAAAGACGACGACTCAAACGACGAATTGTGGCTTGAGGACATCGCGCTGAGAGAAGCGATATCAAAGCTAAGCGACAAGGAAAAATCCATCATCTCGGCGCGCTATTACGACGGAAAGACCCAGATGGAAATAGCGGAGGAAATCGGCATTTCTCAGGCGCAGGTTTCCCGTCTCGAAAAGGGAGCTTTAATGCGCATAAGCAAAAATTTTTAAAAAATTACGGCTGAATCGGTTCAAATAACTGACTCAGCCGGCTTTTATTTAATGTAAGGAAATCGTCCGCCGTCTCCCGCGACTTATTCGTCGTCTTCGGAAACGGGGTTCACCTTTTCGTAGTACGGGTCTATCATAATTTCTTTGATTTTCGGATACGCGGCGTAAATGCCCATCATAATCAGGAGCGACGGCAGAATTACGAAGGGAACTATTACGGCGAGCGGGAAGTATGCGAACATGAGGAAATACTCAAACAGCATGAGTGCGACAGTTCCGAGGAAAACCATTATGTTGCGCTTTATTCCGAGAACGGTGAACAGCAGCGCGTTTTTGAATATTTTGAACAGCGGCAGATCAAACGTCACTATCATCAGATAAATGTAGTGCCGCATGAAGAAGTACAGCATTGCAAGGCACAGCGCCATATAGAACATTACATTTGTAACCGTGCTGATGCTGTAGTTGAGGTTGAAGAAAACGATGTCGTAAATAAGAAGCGCAATAATCACAATGTCAAGTATGCCGTAGATAAGCCCCTGCTTTATGTTTCTCTTTATCGCGTGGAAGAAGTCCTGAATCATGAAGACCGGCTCGCCGCGGAACATATTTCTCATTATATACGTCACGCCGATTCTGACAAGCCCGAAGGTTATAATAACCAGCGCGCCGATTCCTATCATTATATAGTCCGCCGTTGTGAGCACGGTCACCTCTGCCTGGCGTGAAAAAATCGACCAGAGCGCAGCGGTTGCCGGACTTTTGTCAATCAGCGTGACTCCGTAGAGAGGTGCGAAAACGGCGTAGCTCGGGGACTTGAGGTGAATCGACAGATACCCGCTCATCGCAAGCAGCAGGAAAAATATGGGGAAATTTCCGAACACCATCAGTATATTTACCGAAAGGAGCTGGTTCAGCTTGCGCCCGATAAGCACAAAGAAATTTTTCAGCGTGGGTTCGTCGCAGATCGGGGTCTCATCCTTTTCGATGCCCTTTCCGTCTTTGTGGGAACGGTTGAAAATATTGAATTTTTCCCGTTTTTCCTTTTGCTTTTCAGCCTGCTCAAGCTCTTCGATTTCGTCGAGAGAGAGCTTGTTGTTGTCGTTACGATTGAAATCAGCCATTTTTTACTATCCTTAATAAATAAATTTAATTACAATTATTCATTTTCTCAGCAGAGGATCAGAAGTTCGGATAAAGAGGCGCAGAGTATCATCACACCGCCGAAAACGAGAGCGCATTTTACAAATTCTGTCATAAGAGCGGATGAATATTCTCCTGCCCCGTTTGCCCTCAGCACGTTCACCGCCTCCGAATACGTCTCCGAATACGCACAGAGAATCAGAAGCACGGTGCTCTCGATGATGTTGAGCGCGATTCCCCATACCCAGTACCGGCTCAGACCGAGAATCAATCCGCCTGAGGCGAGGGACACAAATCCGCCGAGCGATATTCCGCGCCACAGAGACAGCAGCACGATTATACCCCTGTTGTACATTGTGCATACCGACAGAATAAGTATCGCTGCGGCAGCCACTGTCGGAATGCGCGAAACAAGGATTGACTTTATGAGGTTGTTTTCACCCGACGGCAGAACGGTGCAGCTGAGATTTGCGCAGAATTTGCAAAAAAGCAGGTATGACGCGGCGATGGAGACGATAAAGACTGCAAGGGTGATGAAAAACACCGTGTAAATTCTCGGATAAAATCGCTTTCTGAGGTTTTCAAGGTAAATTTCCGCTTCGTACATATTTTTTTCCCCTCGTGATTTTCATTTATTCTGTTTGAGTATATTCGTGCAGTGAGGGTGAAATTCGGAAATTTTATTACTGATTAGTTTATCATATGCGTCATGTCAATACAACAGATTAAATGTAAATTAAATCAAAAATATGTGCGCTTAAGTATAAAAAATGATTTTGCGGGGTAAATAAAATAAAAAATCAACAAAAAATATAAAATAGTTATTGAAAAAATCATGCGAACGTTATATAATGGTGTTACCATTTTCCGAAAGGAATAAATATCACGACCTGAGGGGTTTACAACATGAACAACAGAGAAAGATTCAATGCTATTATGCACTACGAAAATTACGACCGTATGCCGGTTGTTCACTTCGGTTACTGGGGCGAGCTGCTCGACAAATGGCTTGCTGAGGGTCATATTACCGAAGAAGAGCGCAGAGGCTACGGTGACGGAAACGCCATCGACAGGCAGATGAATGAGCGTCTCGGCTTCGATTTCTGCTACACTCCCATAGTCGGAAGCAACAACGGTATGTCGCACGGCTTTGAGTACAAGGTTCTCGAGAGATTTGAGGACGGAAGCTACATCTACCAGAACGGCGTCGGTCTTATCGAAAAGGCGCGTCCCGGAGCTGTATCAATCCCGATGACGGTCGGAACTCTCCTCACGGACAGAGACGTATGGGAGAGGGAATACGTACCGCGTCTCACATGGTCTGCCGACAGAGTAAACGTCGAGTGGATGAAGCAGATGGCTGAATACAAAAAGACAGCGGAAATCCCGGTCGGACTCCACATCGGAAGCTACTACGGCACAGTCAGAGATATGCTCGGCGTTGAAAATCTCGCTTACCTCTACGCAGACGACGAAGAGCTATACGCGGACGTAATCAAATCTCTCGCAGACATCAGCTACAACAACTGCAAGCTCATACTTGAATCCGGATTCGTACCCGATTTCGCGCATATGTGGGAGGATATCTGCTTCAAGAACGGTCCGCTCGTATCCCCCGATGTGTTCAGCGAATATGTCGGCCCGTATTACAAGAGAGTTACCGACCTTCTCCGTTCCTACGGCTGCGACATCGTCTCCCTCGACTGCGACGGATGCATAGATAAACTCCTTCCCATCTGGATGGAAAACGGAGTAAACACCATGTTCCCGATCGAGGTAGGTACATGGAACGCCTCCATAGCTCCGTGGAAAGAGAAATACGGACGTGCGCTTCACGGTGTCGGAGGAATGGACAAGAGAGTGTTCGCGCTCGATTACGCCGCTGTCGACCGTGAGATCGAGAGACTCCGCCCGCTTGTTGAACTCGGAGGCTACATCCCGTGTCCCGACCACAGACTGCCGCCCGAAGCTAAGTGGGAAAACGTACAGTACTACTGTGAAAAATTCAGAGAGACATTCTAAAAAATGAACCGCGATGAAATCATACGGATCTTCCGCGACCCGCCTGTAATTGAGACAAACCGCCTCTGCCTGCGAAAAATGCAGAAAAAAGACGCCGCCGATATGTACGAATACGCAAGCAGGCGCGACGTCACCGAATATTTGCTCTGGGAACCGCACGAAAGTGAATTTTACACCCACAGATATCTGTCGTATATCCAGTCGAGATATCGCGCAGGAGATTTTTATGACTGGGCGGTCGTCTGGCAGAAAAGCAACAAGATGATAGGTACTTGCGGCTTCACAAGGCTGAACATAGAAGCTAACTCAGCGGAGATCGGATATGTTATAAATCCCGACTTCTGGGGTCACGGAATTGCCCCGGAGGCCGTGGTTGCGGTTATGAGGTATGGCTTTTCGGAGCTGCGGCTTCACAGAATCGAAGCGAGGTATATGCTAGGCAACGACAGAAGCCGGCGTGTAATGGAGAAAATCGGTATGCAGTTTGAGGGCATAGGACGCGACTCAATGCACGTCAAAGGCAAATACGTCTCAATCGGCACCTGCGCAATACTGAGAAGCGAGTTTTTGCGCCTTCACGGAATCTGACAGCATAAAAAAAGCGGTGCGCTCATTTTCGGAGTACACCGCATTTGATTTTATTCAAACATTTAATCAAACATTGAAGCGGAAGAGGACGATGTCGCCGTCACGGATGACATAGTCCTTTCCTTCACTTCTGACAAGGCCTTTTTCTTTTGCCGCGTTCATCGAGCCGCACTCCATTAAGTCGTCGAACGATACGATTTCCGCACGGATGAAGCCGCGTTCAAAGTCGGAGTGAATCTTTCCTGCCGCCTGAGGAGCTTTTGTGCCGTTTACGATTGTCCATGCGCGGACTTCCTTCGGGCCGGCGGTGAGATAGCTGATATATCCGAGCAGGGAATAGCTTGCTTTGATCAGCTTGTCAAGTCCGCTTTCTTCGATTCCCATGTCTTCGAGGAACGCTTTCTTTTCCTCCGGCTCAAGCTCCGAGATTTCGGCTTCGATTCCGGCACACACGGGAATTACCTCCGCACCTTCTCTCTCTGCCGCAGCCTTGAGACTGTTGAACATCTCGTTGTCAGGGGAAACCTCGGCAGCTTCATCCTCGCTCACGTTTGCCACGTAAATAATCGGCTTGAGAGTGAGAAGATTGAGGTCTCCGAGAAGCTCCTTTTCGTCGTCGGTGAGTTCAACCTGCCGCGCGGTCTTTCCCTCGTTGAGAGCGTCGAGAATCCGGTTGTACAGATCAAGCTGGGACTGAAGGGTTTTGTCCCCCTTGAGCAGTTTTGTTGTCTTGTCGATTCTCTTTTCAAGCTGCTCAATATCGGAGTAAATCAGCTCGAGGTTGATTGTTTCGAGGTCGCGGATGGGGTCTACGTTTCCGTCAACATGGATGATGTCGGAGTCCTCAAAGCATCTGAGCACATGAACCACTGCGTCGACGTCGCGTATATGTGACAGAAATTTGTTTCCGAGTCCCTCGCCTTTTGACGCGCCGCGTACAAGTCCCGCAATGTCGACGAATTCAACGGTCGCAGGAGTGTAAAGCGTGGGGTTGTACATCTCGGCGAGCTTGTCAAGGCGTTTGTCGGGAACCTGAACAATACCAACGTTCGGGTCTATCGTGCAGAACGGATAGTTGGCGCTCGGAGCACCCGCACCCGTCAGAGCGTTGAAAAGCGTACTTTTTCCTACATTAGGAAGTCCAATGATACCGAGCTTCATTATATGTCATTTCGCCGCAAAAAAATCACGGCATTCCTTTCTTCATAATTAAAAAATAATGCCAAAACCGATTTTATTATACACTTTTTAACTCCAATATTCAAGTATATCGCCTGTAATTTTACCAAAATAAATTTTTTTCACAATTATTAGATGGAATTAATAAACCCATCACTTTGTGTTCATACTAATTTCATATAAATAGTTTAAAATACCATAGAATGAAGTACATCGGAGGTGAACATGGTTTCTGAAGCAATATACAGGCACGAGTATAAATATCTGATAAATGCCTGTGACTGTGAAATACTGGCGAGACGCCTCGGTGTCGTCATGAAAAGAGACCCTCACGCGGGAAGTGACGGAACTTACGTTATACGCAGTCTGTATTTCGACAATTACGACGACCGCGCTCTCATGGAAAAAATCAACGGCACCAATCCGCGCGCAAAATTCCGCATCCGAATCTATAACGGCAGATACGATTTTATCAGCCTTGAAAAAAAGGTGAAGTGCGGCGAGATGACACAGAAGCTCTCCGCAAGCATCTCAAAGGAGGAATACGAAAAAATCGTCTCCGGGGATATTGACTGGATGCTGCACGACGGACGGGGTGTGGTTGCCGAACTCTACGCGCAGATGAAGGGTTATTCGCTCAGACCCAAAACCCTTGTTGAGTACACCAGAACGCCGTTTATTTTTGAAGCCGGAAATGTCAGAGTCACCATTGACCGCGACATAAGAACCGGCGTGAAGTCAATCGATCTGTTTGATCCGACTCCGCTCACTCCTACAGACGGATTTGATGTGCTTGAGGTCAAGTATGACCGGTATCTGCCGGATATAATCAGATGTCTTGTATATCCCGTGGCATACAGCAGACAGTCGATGTCTAAATACGAAATCTGCCGGACATACGGTTGATTTGATACTTTGTAAATCTCCCTTAAATTTTATCAGTTTTACTCAATTTTGAAAGGAAAAAAACACAATGTCATTCAACGATATCTTCAAAAACAGTTTTCTCGAAAATACGGCATCCTTCTCTATAGTGGACACATTAATTTCCCTTGTCCTCGCTTTCGGTCTCGGTATGTTCATATATTTCATCTATAAAAAGACATATCAGGGCGTTATGTTCTCCCGTTCGTTCGGCGTTTCTCTCGTTGCACTTACAATGATCTCCACATTCATCATCCTTGCCGTCACATCAAACGTTGTGCTCTCACTCGGTATGGTCGGCGCACTCTCAATCGTCAGATTCCGCACCGCGATCAAAGATCCCCTTGACATTGTGTATCTTTTCTGGGCAGTAGGCGTAGGTATAGTTCTCGGAGCCTGCATGTATCCTCTCGCCGTTATCGGTTCGCTGATAGTCGGCGCAATCCTCCTTGTTTTCGTAAACGCAAAGACACCCGACTGCGATTATATCGTTGTTGTTGAATGCAGAGACGACGCTTCCGAGAAAAAGGCGCAGGATATCATCAAAGAAGGCACCAAAAAGTCCAATGTGAAGTCCAAAACCGCATCCCGCGGATATATCGAAATTACATATGAAGTCAGACTCAGCGGCGACACCACAGATTTTATCAACAAGCTCACCGCTGCGGAAGGAATTGATAAAGCCGTTCTTGTAAGCTATAACGGAGACTATATGGCATAAGCTCTCTGTTATTGCCGAAAAGCTTTACACATAGAAATTATTATTAAAGAGAGTAGGTAATATTATGGGAACAAAATTGTTAGTAATAGATGACGACCCCAATATCTGTGATTTGTTGAAATTTTATTTTGAAAATGAAGGCTACGAAGTAAAAACAGCTTGTGACGGCATCGAAGGTATAAGCTATTTCAAAATGTATGAGCCGGATCTTGTCCTCCTCGACCTCATGCTTCCTAAAAATAAGGACGGAAATCAGGTCTGCCGCGAGATAAGAGCCATCTCCTCAAAGCCGATTATTATGATCACCGCGAAGGACGAGGTTCTCGACAAGGTTGTGGGACTTGAGCTCGGCGCGGATGACTTTGTGGTCAAGCCCTTTGATATGAAGGAGCTTTCCGCAAGAATCAAAGCAGTCCTCAGACGCTATTCGGCTCATGACAATCAGAGCGACGACGAGACGATTAAATTTGAAAATATCGAGATCAGCAAAGAGAAATATGAATTAAAGCTCAACGGTAAAGCGGTCGATATGCCGCCGAAGGAGCTGGAGCTTCTCTATTTCCTTGCCTTAAACTTCAACCGCGTGTTTACAAGAGACGCGCT
>JBJFHS010000205.1:0-2824 GCA_051893885.1 Eubacteriales bacterium | reverse complement strand
GCTCGCAGGGACCGCTAGGTTGCAAGCAACCTTAACCCTGCTCGAGATAGCCGTATGGGACACCTTGATTCAGTAACTTACAATAACGTAATCCTGACTCACGTCGTTCTGAAGCGAACATACGATTTAGTCTGCTGCGAAACTATAAATTTAGTTATCCTATACCCAGCACGCGAGTCAGGACTACAATATTATTAAGTTACTTAATCAAGGTATTCCATACGGCTATCTCGAGCAGGGTTGGCGGTCCCTGCGAGCTCGCTCCACCCTTTCTCGGGTCGAGGATGTCTATATTCCCCCGTGAGGCAGGCTGACTCGTCCGAAGTGATACCGCCACCTTTGCATTACACAAGAATAGATAAACCCTTTTCTGAAGTTCTTGCCAAGCTTCTTACAAGAAGCGTCCCGTTCCCCTTGCTTAAATTTAGTATTTCTTAGAGGTATTTAGTTATGGACTGGAATGAATTGTTTGAAATGTGCAGACGGTGCGAGAGGTGCCCGCTTTATAAGACTAAGACCAATACGGTGTTCGGGTGCGGGAATACGAGCGCTGAGCTGATGTTTGTCGGGGAGGCGCCGGGCGAGCAGGAGGACTTGCGCGGAATACCGTTTGTCGGGGCGGCTGGGCAGCTGCTTGACAAATATCTTGAGGCGGTCGGGATCGAGCGGGACGAGGTCTACATCGCGAATATTTTAAAGTGCAGACCGCCGCACAACCGAGACCCGCTGCCTGAGGAGGGAGACGCCTGCATAGGCTTTCTCAGAGAACAGGTGAAGCTGATACGCCCGAAGATTATTGTCTGCCTCGGCCGGATTTCGGCTATGCGGCTGATAAAACCCGACTTCAAAATAACCCGGGAGCACGGCGAGATAATAAAAAAAGGAGCGTTCGCGATGACAGCTGTGTATCACCCCGCCGCGCTCCTCAGAGACCCGTCGAAAAAAGAAGATATGTACCGCGACATGAAAAAAATCAAAGCTTACCTCGACGGTATCGATAACGCGAACTGAATTATGACCGATTCAGCTGCGCCAGAGGTATTTGTTCCCGTTGAACGTGCTTCTGCCGTTTTTCAGCGCGGATATTTCGTCAAGGCATAGCCCGACCGACTGCGCGACGAAATCATCCGCCATTTTTTCTGTGAAGAACTCGGTCTTTCCCTCTCCGGCTGAGGCAAAATCCTCCGCCAGCTCACTGTACAGCGTGCCTGTGTCGAGAAAAAACACCTCGTGCAGCTTCTCCGACTCAAAATTTTCCGGCAGGCGGACGCTGTTTTTCAGCCTGTATTTGTCGATGACGTACCTGTTTATCAGCCGGTAGTCGTTGTGCAGCTTTTCCACATTTTCCTTGACTTTCGCAGAAAAATTGTATATTTCGTTCAGCGAATAGTGATAGACCAGGTCCTGAACGAGGTGCAGATAGTACCCGAGATAAAGCGGATCGTTCATCATTTCCCCGCCGAACAGGTCTCTGAATTTTTTCAGATCAATCGTTTTTCTGCCGTCGCCGGTGTAAAGGATCAGGTGCGTGTTGTTCCGCGCTTTCTTTTCCACGTCGTACATATCCGGAAGAATCATGCCGAGCGTGAAGCGGTTTTCGTCGGAAATAAGCGTGTTTTCAAGAATCAGTTTCGCCGCAGCGAGGTGCAGTGTGCGCGATGCCACTATTCGTCCACCTCCATCATGGAAATCTGCTCGTTTATCTGCTCGGTCTCGACCTGCCTGCTGTACGGAATTCCGAGGTGCTCATACCCGAGCTGGGTCACCATTCGACCGCGCAGAGTCCGAGCCAGAAAGCCTATCTGAAGCAGGTACGGCTCGCACACGTCCTCGAGGGTTGTCGCCTCCTCGCCGATTGTCGCAGCCAGCGCCTCAAGTCCGACCGGCCCTCCGTTGTAGAAGCGGATTATCGTCTCGAGCATATGGCGGTCGGTTTTGTCGAGTCCGAGCTCGTCTATCTCAAGCATATCGAGCGCCTTTTTCGACATTTCGAGGTTGATTTTTCCGTCGCTCATGACCTGCGAATAGTCTCTGACGCGCTTCAGGAGGCGGTTGGCGATTCGCGGTGTGCCCCTTGAGCGCGAGGCAATCTCCATCGCTCCCTCATCGTCAATCGGCACGTCGAGTATTGAGGCCGAGCGTTTTACTATTGTAGACAGCTCTTCAGGTGTGTACAGCTCCAGTCTCATCTGAATGCCGAAGCGGTCTCTTAGCGGTGTTGACAGCTGACCGGCGCGGGTCGTGGCTCCGATAAGAGTGAAATGGGCGAGGGAGAGGTGTATGCTGCGCGCTGCGGGGCCTTTGCCGATGATTATGTCGATTGCGTAGTCCTCCATCGCGGGATAGAGGATTTCCTCCATTGTTCGCGGAAGGCGGTGGATCTCGTCGATGAACAGCACGTCTCCCTCCTGAAGCCCCGACAGAAGTGCGACAAGGTCTCCGCGTTTTTCGATTGCCGGGCCGGAGGTGATGCGCAGGTTCACGCCCATCTCGGATGCGATGATTGCGGAAAGCGTGGTTTTACCGAGTCCGGGAGGCCCGTACAGCAGGACGTGGTCGATGCACTCGCCCCTCAGCTTTGCCGCCTCCATTATAATCCTCAGGTTTGCCTTCGCTTTCTCCTGTCCTATATACTCGTCGAGGCTCTGCGGGCGCAGCGTGTTCTCATTCTCGCTATCATCCGGTGTATAGCTCGACGACAAAATCCGGTTTTCAAAATCAAATTCGTTTTCATCCATAGTATTATACTCCGTTCAAGTTTTTTGGTGGGGGGAACGGGGGGACGCGGACGCTTCTTGTAAGAAGCTTGGCAAGAACTTCAAAA
>JBJFHS010000204.1:0-11203 GCA_051893885.1 Eubacteriales bacterium | reverse complement strand
GTCAGCCTTTGCCATAGCGTCCTTGAACGCCATTGAACCGGCAATCTTGAACGCCATTTCGGAGGAGTCGACTTCGTGGTAAGAACCGTCGAAGAGGTTTACCTTGACGTCAACTACGTTGTAGCCAGCGAGCACGCCGGATTCCATTGCGCTCCTGATACCGGCTTCTACAGCGGGAATATATTCCTTCGGGATAGCGCCGCCGACGACAGTGTTTTCAAATACAAAGCCTGCGCCGGGTTCGTTCGGGGAGATCTCGATTTTGACATGACCGTACTGACCTTTACCGCCGGACTGACGCGCGTACTTGAGGTCGGAGGTAGCGGACTTGCGGATGGTTTCCTTATAGGCAACCTGCGGGCGTCCGACGTTAGCCTCAACCTTGAATTCGCGGAGAAGTCTGTCAACGATAATTTCGAGGTGCAATTCACCCATACCTGCGATAATGGTCTGACCTGTATCGCCGTCGGTGTAGGTGCGGAATGTCGGGTCTTCTTCGGCAAGTTTGGAGAGTGCGATACCCATCTTTTCCTCGCCGGCCTTGGTTTTAGGCTCGATAGCGACTCTGATAACGGGCTCCGGGAATTCCATTGATTCAAGAATAATGGGAGCTTTTTCGTCGCAGAAAGTGTCACCTGTGGTGGTATTCTTTACGCTTACGACAGCGGCGATATCACCAGCATAGCAAACATCGATGTCCTTACGGTCGTTTGCGTGCATCTGGAGGATACGTCCGAAGCGTTCGCGTGCGCGTTTTGTGGGGTTATAAGCTGTCATGCCGGTTTCGATCTTACCGGAATATACTCTGAAGAAGCAGAGCTTTCCAACGTAAGGGTCGGTCATGATCTTGAATGCGAGAGCGGAGAAGGGTTCGTCGTCAGATGCGTGACGGAATTCTTCTTCTTCGGTTTCAGGGTTGATACCCTTGATGGACGGGATGTCGGTCGGTGCGGGCATATAGTCTACGATAGCGTCGAGGAGCTTCTGTACACCCTTGTTCTTGTAGGAAGTACCGCAGATAACGGGAACTATCTTATTTTCGATAGTAGCCTTTCTGAGTGCTGCCTTGAGCTCGGGTACTGAAATTTCCTCGCCTTCGCAGTATTTTTCAAAGAGAGCTTCGTCGGTTTCAGCGATTGCTTCGACCATCTGAGAGCGGTATTCTTCAGCTTTTTCCTGCATATCGGCGGGAATGGGTTCGACGCGCATATCCTTGCCGAGATCATCGTAATAGATGTCTGCTTCCATGTTCATCAGGTCGATGATACCACGGAATGTGTCCTCTGCACCGATGGGGAGCTGAATCGGAATAGCGTTGGCTTTGAGACGTTCCTTCATCTGGTCAACGACACGATAGAAGTTTGCGCCCATGATATCCATCTTATTGACGTAAGCCATTCTCGGAACGCTGTATTTGTTAGCCTGTCTCCAAACGGTTTCGGACTGCGGTTCAACGCCGCCTTTGGCACAGAAAACAGTTACCGAGCCGTCAAGAACTCTGAGAGAGCGCTCAACTTCAACGGTAAAGTCAACGTGCCCTGGGGTGTCGATAATATTGATTCGCGTATTTTTCCAGAAGCATGTTGTAGCTGCCGAGGTGATTGTGATACCTCTTTCCTGTTCCTGTTCCATGAAGTCCATAACGGCGGTACCTTCGTGGGTTTCGCCGATCTTATGGGTCTTACCGGTGTAGAACAGTATGCGCTCCGTGGTAGTGGTCTTACCGGCATCGATGTGAGCCATGATACCGATATTCCTTGTACGCTCAAGTGAATATTCCCTTGGCATATGTTTAATAATTCTCCTTCATAATACGGTTTGCGTTCGGTGCATCAGGAGCACTTCCGACCCCCGGTGCGATTCTCAATAAAAATTTTATAATCAGAACTTGAAATGTGCGAAAGCCTTGTTTGCGTCAGCCATTCTGTGGGTTTCTTCTTTCTTTCTGAAAGCTCCGCCCGTGGAATTCTTGGCGTCGATGATTTCAGCTGCGAGACGTTCGCTCATTGTGCGTTCGCTTCTTGTACGTGCGAAAGCGACGATCCAACGGAGACCGAGAGTCTGACGGCGTTCGGGTCTTACTTCCATAGGAACCTGATAGTTGGAACCGCCTACACGGCGAGCCTTGACTTCGAGAACGGGCATAACATTCTCAAGAGATTCCTGGAATACTTCCAGCGGGTTCTGACCGAGTTTTTCTTCTACTTCAGCGAAAGCGTCATAAACGATCTTCTGCGCAACGCCCTTCTTGCCGTCGTACATTACATTGTTGATAAGCTTTGTAACAAGCTTGGAATTGTAAAGCGGATCCGGAAGAACGTCTCTTTTAGATATCTGACCTCTTCTTGACACTGTAACTTCCCTCCTTCATTAAAAATATGAATTCATAGGTACTCGAAAGTTTCCTTCCGTTATGTGAAAGTCGGTCATATAAACATTTATTACTTATATGGGACAATACACAAACGTCTTAAAATCCGGGATTTCCGGATTACTTCGAGCTTTTGGTCCGATGAGAAAATTCTAAGAATTAATTCTTTGATTAAATCTTACTTCTTCGGACGCTTAGCACCGTACTTGGAACGGCCCTGTTTGCGGTTTGCAACGCCCTGAGCGTCGAGTGTGCCGCGGATGATGTGGTAACGTACACCGGGAAGGTCACGTACTCTTCCGCCGCGGATAAGAACTACGGAGTGTTCCTGAAGGTTATGGCCGATACCGGGAATGTAGGTTGTAGCCTCCATGCCGTTTGTAAGTCTTACTCTGGCAATCTTACGGAGAGCGGAGTTAGGCTTTTTCGGGCCCATTGTTGTAACCTTTGTGCATACGCCGCGTTTCTGGGGAGAGCTCTGGTCTGTGGGACGGTTCTTCAGAGTGTTGAAGCCCTGCTGAAGCACCGGTGCCTTTGACTTGTATGTCTTGTCAGTTCTGCCCTGCTTAACGAGCTGGTTAAATGTAGGCATTGTTGTCCTCCTTTTCTTCAGTAATAAATGTTTATATACAATCGGCGCGGAAGATTTCTCTTCTTATTCGGCCGACGGTATGCGGTGTTGAAATACGCAAAAGGAAGTTTTTCGATATAAAATTAGGCATAAACAAAGAAACCCAAATTTTGCGTATAATATATTCTAACATTCTCCCGCTATTTTGTCAAGCGTTTTTTATCTCTTATATTAATATTCTCCCACTTGCACAATAATAATTCACAAAAACCGAAATTATTGGAGAATTTTAATTCCATGTGTGAATGAAATTTTGCGCTTTTATCGCCGTGTCACAAAAAACAAGAAGGAAACTCTGTCAAACCGCCTATGGTTAACCGCCTTCGGTTCTCAAAGTTTCCTTCATTATTTATATAAGTTAAATCAACTGCAGGGGCTTAGAAATCTTCTTCATCAACCTTTGTGGGGTTGAATTCGGAGTCGTCGATGTCGTCAAGCCTTGAAAGTCTGTCCTCGAGGGAATTTTCGTCGGAGAAGCTGTCGTCGTTATCGTCGAAATCGTACTTTCCGTCGTAATCGTAATCGCCGCTCTCGGTTTCTTCGATATCGTCTGCGTCGGAGTCTGAGTCGTCCAGCTCATCGTCGTCGGTGCCGCGGACAATATTTTTCGCCTCGTCAAGCTCCAGTGCGGAGAGGTCGAGGTCGTAGAGCGGAGAATCCATGGGAGATGTGCGCTCGACTTCAATCTTGCGGTAGCAGTCCATACCTGTTCCGGCTGGAATGAGACGTCCGATGAGCACGTTTTCCTTGAGCGCGAGCAGGTGGTCGACCTTACCCTTGATTGCGGCTTCGGTGAGAACCTTTGTGGTTTCCTGGAATGAAGCTGCGGAGAGGAAGGACTCGGTGAGAAGTGACGCCTTGGTGATACCGAGGAGCACGGGCTCGCCGTCTGCTTTTCTGAGACCGATTTCACCGTTTGCGATTCTCTCGTCGATGGCGGAGTTTTCGGTGTAGAACTCGCTGAGGTTGACCGTGGAGCCGGAGAGCAGGGAAGTGTCGCCCTCGTCGGTTATTCTTATCTTTCTCGTCATCTGACGGGCGATAACCTCGACGTGCTTGTCGTTGATGTTGATACCCTGACCGCGGTAAACCTTCTGAACTTCGAGGAGGATGTAGTCGTAAACCGCATCGATTCCGCTGATTCTGAGGATGTCTGCGGGGTTCATGTCACCTTCTGTGAGAGCGGCGCCGGCGTTGACGTGCTGACCGTCGTCTACTACGATGTTGGTGCCGAAGGGTATCTGATAAATGATTTCCTCGCTGCCGTCGTCGGGGGTGATTGTGATGTTGTGGGTCTTTTTGACGAGTTCGATTTTGATAAATCCGGAGTTTTCGGCTACGATAGCGGTTTTCTTCGGCTTTCTCGCTTCAAAGAGCTCCTCAACTCGGGGAAGACCCTGTGTGATATTGGCTGATGCGACGCCGCCGGTGTGGAATGTACGCATGGTGAGCTGTGTACCGGGTTCACCGATGGACTGAGCCGCGATGATACCGACGGATTCACCGACGTTGACGGGTCTGTCGTTTGCAAGGTCGGAGCCGTAGCAGTGTGCGCATACGCCGTAGTGTGAGCGGCACTGGAGTACGGTGCGGATGTGGACCTTTTCGATTCCTGCGGCGACGATTTCCTTTGCCTGAGAATCGGATATCATGTGGTTGTCCTCGACGATTACCTCGCCTGTCTGGGGATTTACGATGTCGCCGATACAGTAGCGGCCCACAAGTCTGTCCTTGAGAGGTTCTACAACTGTATTGTCAACATTGATTGCGGAAACCCAGATGCCGTGTGTTGCACCGCAGTCCTCCTCGCGGATGATAACGTCCTGCGCAACGTCGACGAGTCGTCTTGTCAGATAACCCGAGTCAGCGGTTTTAAGAGCGGTGTCGGACAGGGATTTACGCGCACCTTTTGCCGCCATGAAGTATTCGAGGATTGAAAGACCCTCACGGAAGTTCGATTTGATAGGAATTTCGATTGTACGTCCGTTTGTCGCAAACATAAGTCCGCGCATACCTGCGAGCTGACGCATCTGTGTCATGGAACCGCGGGCACCGGAGTCGGACATCATCTTGATCGGGTTGTAACGGTCGAAGTTAGCCTGGAGAGCCGCGATTACGTCGTCCGTGGTCTTGTTCCAAAGGTCGATGACGGACTTGTATCTCTCGTCTTCGGTGAGTTCGCCTCGGTTGAAGCGCTTGCGGATGACTTCGACGTTCTTTTCTGCCTGAGCGACGAGTGCGTATTTTTCCTTCGGGATTGTGATATCCGCGACGGAGATGGAGATCGAGCCTCTTGTGGAGTATTTATAACCCATCGCCTTGATTTCGTCGAGCACAGCTGCGGTTGTGGCAAAGCCGTGGTAGCGGATACATCTGTCGACGATATCGCCGAGCTTGCCGGAGCTTGTAACGAAGTCTATCTCAAGCTTGAATTCGTTGCCGGGGATGCTTCTGTCGACATAGCCGAGGTCCTGCGGGATGGGTCGGTTGAATATGAATCTTCCGAGGGTGCCGCGGACTCTGCCGGTCTTTTCAACTCCGTCGATCACCTTTGTCATGCGGATTTCAATGGGAGCGTGCAGTCCGAGAAGTCCGTTTTCGTAAGCCATGACAGCCTCGTCGAAGTCGCGGTAAATCTTCGGGTGATCGGGGTCCATTGTGTCTCCGGGTTCGCCGGCTTTGTCGAGTGTCAGATAGAACGAGCCGAGGACCATATCCTGCGAGGGAACGGTGATTGCGCGTCCGTCGACAGGCTTTAAGAGGTTGTTTGCGGAGAGCATGAGGAATCTTGCCTCAGCCTGAGCCTCTGCGGACAGCGGAACGTGAACCGGCATCTGGTCTCCGTCGAAGTCGGCGTTGAACGCTTTGCAGACGAGCGGGTGGAGCTTGATAGCCTTACCCTCGACAAGGACGGGCTCGAACGCCTGAATCGACAGACGGTGGAGCGTAGGTGCGCGGTTGAGCAGTACGGGATGCGACTTGATTACGTTTTCAAGCGAATCCCAGACGTCGGGATGAACCTTTTCGACCTTTTTCTTTGCTTCCTTGATGTTGGCAGCCTTTCCGGTTTCGACAAGGCGCTTCATTACGAAAGGCTTGAACAGCTCGAGAGCCATTTCCTTCGGGAGACCGCACTGATATATCTTGAGGTCGGGTCCTACGACGATAACCGAACGTCCGGAGTAGTCGACACGCTTGCCGAGCAGGTTCTGACGGAAACGTCCCTGCTTACCGCGGAGCATTTCGGAGAGAGACTTGAGCGGGCGGTTGGACGGTCCGGTGACGGGCTTTCCGCGGCGTCCGTTGTCGATGAGCGCGTCAACCGACTCCTGAAGCATACGCTTTTCGTTGCGGATGATGATGTCGGGCGCGTGGAGCTCCATCAGTCTCTTGAGTCTGTTGTTTCTGTTGATTACACGTCTGTAGAGGTCGTTTAAGTCGGAAGCCGCGAATCTGCCGCCGTCGAGCTGTACCATAGGTCTGATTTCCGGCGGGATTACGGGAATCACATCCATTATCATCCATTCGGGCTTGTTGCCGGACTTGCGGAATGCTTCAACTACCTCAAGGCGTTTGATTATGCGGACTTTTTTCTGTCCGTTTGACTGCTCGAGCTCCGCCTTGAGGGACTCGGACAGTTCGTTTATGTCAAGCTCGGCAAGGAGTTCCTTTATAGCGGCAGCTCCCATGCCTACGCGGAAATCGTTCTCGTATTTTTCTCTCGCCTGACGGTATTCGCTCTCCTTGAGGAGCTGATACTTGGCGAGCGGGGTGTCTCCCGGGTCGATTACGATGTACGACGCAAAATACAGCACTTTTTCAAGAAGTCTCGGGGAAATGTCGAGAAGCAGACCCATGCGCGACGGAATTGCCCTGAAATACCAGATGTGCGATACGGGAGCCGCGAGCTCAATGTGTCCCATTCTCTCGCGTCTGACCTTTTTCTGAGTTACCTCAACTCCGCATTTTTCGCAAACCTTGCCTTTGTGGCGGATTCTTTTGTACTTTCCGCAGAGGCATTCCCAGTCCTTTGTGGGACCGAATATCCTCTCGCAGAAAAGACCGTCCCTTTCTGCCTTGAGAGTGCGGTAGTTGATCGTTTCGGGCTTCTTAACTTCACCGTGCGACCAGCTTCTGATCATTTCCGGAGACGCCAGACCTATTTTTATAGAATCAAAAACATTGCGTTCCATTGACAGTTTACCTTCTCTTGAAATTTTCTTCTTTCTTTAGGAAAGAAAGAAGCAAAGAAACTCAGCCGTGACTATATTTTATCTGAGGGTGACGTAAAATTTACAGAATAAACCTTATTGCATCTTTGTCTTTAGGAAAGAAAGAAGCAAAGAAACTCAGCCGTGACTATATTTTATCTGAGGGTGACGTAAAATTTGTCGTGACTATATTTTATCTGAGGGTTTAGAAGTCGTCGTCGAGATCGTCACCGAAGTCGTATTCGCCGCGGTCTGCCGCAAACAGGACATCGTCGTCGGGTTCTTCGGGGCCGTCGTCGAGGTTTTCGTCCTGATATGATTTGTAGAGGTCGTCCGTTTCGACGGATTCTCCGACGTCATCCTCGGTGATATCGTTTTCATCGGAGACAATGTTCGGAGCTTCGAGATCGTCGTCGCCGATAGAGGAGAGTTCAACCTCGCTGCCGTCCTCGCCCAGAACCTTTATATCAAGACCGAGCGACTGGAGCTCCTTGACAAGCACCTTGAACGCCTCGGGAACGCCGGGAGTCGGGATATTCTGTCCCTTTACTATAGCCTCGTATGTCTTTACACGTCCTATTGTATCGTCGGACTTGACGGTCAGGATTTCCTGAAGTGTGTATGCTGCGCCGTATGCTTCGAGAGCCCATACCTCCATCTCTCCGAAACGCTGACCGCCGAACTGAGCTTTACCGCCGAGAGGCTGCTGCGTTACGAGTGAGTAAGGACCTGTAGAGCGCGCGTGAATCTTGTCGTCGACGAGGTGGTGCAGCTTGAGGTAGTACATGATGCCGACCGTTACCGGGTTGTCAAACGGAACACCGGTGCGTCCGTCGTAAAGAATTGTCTTGCCGTCGACTACCTTGAGTCTGCCTGCCTGTCTCAGCTCCTCGAGGTGCGCCGCATCTTCTCTCTCCTCGCCGGTTATCGGTCTGAGGTCGCGTATGCCGGTCGCCGGATCGAAGGTTTCCTCGAAGAGGTTCTTGCCGTTGGTGTTTTCGTTAGGCATTACGTCGCGGTCGAGTCCCGCAAGGCGCAGACACTCTGAAATATCGGACTCCGTAGCGCCGTCGAATACCGGGGTCATAATCTTCCATCCCAGCTTCTTGGCCGCGATTCCGAGGTGTACCTCAAGAACCTGTCCGATGTTCATTCGGGAAGGAACGCCCAGCGGGTTGAGCACGATGTCAAGCGGTGTTCCGTCGGGAAGGAAGGGCATATCCTCGGGGGGAAGAATGCGGGATACGACACCCTTGTTTCCGTGACGGCCTGCCATCTTGTCGCCGACCGAGATTTTTCTCTTCTGTGCAATATATACTCTGACTACTTTGTTTACTCCGGGGGGCAGCTCGTCGCCGGCTTCTCTTGAGAACACCTTGACGTCTACTACAATGCCCTGTTCGCCGTGCGGTACCTTGAGAGAGGTGTCTCTGACCTCGCGTGCCTTTTCGCCGAAGATTGCGCGGAGAAGTCTTTCCTCAGCCGTGAGCTCGGTCTCTCCCTTGGGTGTGACCTTTCCGACGAGGATGTCGTTTGCCCTGACCTCCGTGCCCTTCTTGATGATGCCGTCCGCGTCGAGGTCTTTGAGCGCATCTTCACCGACGTTGGGGATTTCGCGTGTGATTTCTTCCGGGCCGAGCTTGGTGTCGCGTGCTTCGTGGGAGTATTCCTCGATGTGGATTGAGGTATATACGTCGTCGCGCACAAGGCGTTCATTGAGCAGAACCGCGTCCTCGTAGTTGTAGCCTTCCCATGTCATGAAGCCGATGAGCGCGTTTTTGCCGAGCGCTATCTCGCCCTGTGAGGTTGAAGGACCGTCCGCTATGATCTGACCTGCCTCTACTCTCTCGCCCTGATTGATGATAGGTCTCTGGTTTACGCAGGTGCCCTGGTTGCTTCTCTTGAATTTTATAAGGTGATAGGTGTCCTTGTGGCCGTCGTCGCAGTGTACTACGATTTCGTCAGCAGTTACGCTTTCAGCCCAGCCGCTGTTTTCGCATACAACGCAGACGCCGGAGTCCATAGCCGCCTTGTATTCCATACCTGTTCCGACGATAGGTGAGTCGGTTACAAGGAGCGGAACCGCCTGCTTCTGCATGTTTGAACCCATGAGCGCACGGGAGTTGTCGTCGTTTTCAAGGAACGGGATCATAGCCGTCGCTACGGACACAACCATCTTCGGGGAGACGTCCATGAGCGAGACCTTTGCGGGGTCTATCGACATGATCTCGCCGCGCTCACGTGCCGTAACCTTGCTGTTGACGAAGCAGGAGTTCTCGTCGAGGGGCTCGTTCGCCTGAGCAACGATGTAGTTGTCCTCGATGTCGGCGGTCATGTATTCGATTTCATTTGTAACTCTGTGGCGTACGGTGCCGTCCTCAAGAGTTTCGTGAACCACCTTGCGGTACGGAGCTTCGATAAATCCGTACTTTGATATTTTCGCGTAGGTGGCGAGGTATGAGATAAGACCGATGTTCGGACCTTCGGGGGTCTCGATCGGGCACATACGTCCGTAGTGTGTATAGTGAACGTCACGGACCTCGAAGGAGGCTCTGTCACGTGAAAGACCGCCGGGACCGAGTGCGGAGAGACGTCTCTTGTGAGTCAGCTCTGCAAGCGGGTTGTTCTGGTCCATGAACTGAGAGAGCGGGGAGGAGCCGAAGAACTCGCGGATTGCGGTGACTACGGGGCGGATGTTTATAAGTGTCTGGGGGGAGAGCGACTCGTTGTCCTGGATGTTCATTCTCTCCTTGATGATCTTGTCCATGCGGGCGAGACCGATTCTCAGCTGGTTCTGCAGAAGCTCACCTACACTGCGGAGACGGCGGTTTCCGAGGTGGTCGATGTCGTCGGTAGTTCCGATGTCGTGAGAGAGGGCGAGAAGGTAGTTGATTGATGAAAGAATATCCTCTCTCGTGATGTGCTTCGGGCAGAGCTCGGCAATTCTTCTCTTTGCTTCAGCGCGGATCGCATCTTCATCGCCGCCGCAGTTTTCGTATATCTCCTGAAGAACGTCGAGACGGCATTTCTCAGCTACACCGGAGTCGTGCAGGTCGTATCCGAGGATGTATACGGGGTCAACCGCGCCGTTTGAGAACACCTTGACCTCGCTTCCGTCATCCATTGCAAGGAATACCTCGCACACACCGGCGCGTTCTATTGCGAGAGCGTCATCCTTTGAGAGCAGATGTCCGTCCTCAAAGAGAAGCTCGCCGGTGAGAGGGTTGATTACGGGGCGGGAGAGGGTGTGATTTAAAATACGCGCTCCGAGAGCCAGCTTTTTGTCGTATTTGTGGCGTCCGACGGGGTAGAGGTCGTATCTCTTGGGGTCGAAGAACAGCGAGTTCATGAGGATCTCGGCAGACTCGACGATTGCGGGTTCACCCGGGCGGAGCTTTGTGTAGATTTCCTTCAGTGCCTCGTCGCGGATTGAGGTTTTGTTCTCGATCGAACGCTGTTCGCAGGTTTCCTTTTCGAGAGTGACGGAGAGCTTTGTCTCAGCGCCGAATACCTCTTCGATTTCTTCTCTTGTCTGGATTCCGAGAGCACGGATGAGGATCGTTACGGGGATTTTGCGGTTTTTGTCTATGCGGACGTAGAATACATCGTTGGCGTCGGTCTCATATTCGAGCCATGCGCCGCGGTAGGGGATTACCGTTGAGGTGAAAATACGCTTACCCGACTTGTCAATTGAGCTGTCGTAATATATACCCGGTGAGCGGACTATCTGTGAGACGATGACGCGCTCAGCTCCGTTGATGACGAAGGTACCCTTGTCAGTCATAATCGGGAAGTCACCCATGAAAATAGACGACTGCTTTACTTCTCCGGTGAGCTTGTTTGTAAGGCGGACGTCTACTTTGAGGGGAGCGGCATAGTTAACGTCGCGCTCCTTGCATTCCTCTACAGGATATTTCGGCTTCGCGTCGAGCGAATAACCGACGAAATCTATAAAGAGGTTGCCTGAGTAGTCGGTTATAGGGGATACGT
>JBJFHS010000203.1:0-11210 GCA_051893885.1 Eubacteriales bacterium | reverse complement strand
TGGCGGCGAATTTTTCCTCACCGTAGTCGCGGAGAATTCTTGTTATCTCCTCCGGCGGGTATAGATTTACGACGTCGTGGGCGGTCTTGGCCTGTGTCCTGTCCATTCTCATGTCGAGCGGAGCTTCCTTGGAGTAAGAAAATCCCCGCTCACCCTCGTCAAGCTGATGGGATGATACGCCCAGATCCCACATGACTCCGTCGATTTTTTCGATTCCCAGCATATCGAGTGCGGAGGCGATATTCAGAAAGTTTGATTTGACGACGGTGACTTTTTCGCTGTAGTCGGCGAGGCGTTTTGTGCAGGCTTCGATGGCGTCGTCGTCACGGTCGAGGCACACAAGCCGCGCTCCGTCGGGAAGTCTTTTCGCAATCTCGAGAGAATGACCTCCTCCGCCGGCTGTGCAGTCGACATAAACACCGCCGCGGCTGACGTCGAGAGACCCGATGACCTCTTTCGCCATGACCGAAATATGTGAGAATTCCATTTTTTTACAAACCTAAATCAAGAAGCATTTCAGTGAAATTTTCGGGTTCCTCGTCGAGGTGTTTTTCGTCCCAGACTTCCTGCGACCAGATTTCCGCGTACTTACCACATCCGACCGTAACAATATTTTTTGTAATTCCGGCGTATCCGAGCATCTCTGCGGGGAGCATCACACGCCCCTGTGAGTCGGGCTGAACCTCAATCGAGTTGGAGTAGAGGTATCTCGTCAGCTCACGGACCTTGGTTTTCGGGAGTTCGCTGATTTTCTGCGCATATTTTTCCCATTCCTCCGCCGAATATACGGTCAGGCATTTGTCGCTTCCGCGCAGAATCGTTATCGTGTCCCCGAGCTGTTCCTTGAGCTTGGCTGGAATAATGAGCCTGTTTTTGGCATCGAGAGAATGAGAATATTTACCTGTCAGCATCTCTTTTTTCCACCCTTTCGCTCATATTAACACCCTTTTACTCCACATGATAATATTATATACTAACTCACCGCAATAATCAAGTGGTTTGCGCGAAAAAATGTATTTATTTATTAACTTAAAGTTCAGTAATTTTGCTTTTTCCCATTATTTCCCAATTCGATGCCTGCCCGGGAGAGCATTTCCGACATTTCGCGAGCACTGCCACGGAGTATTCTGTCACATCACCGCAAAAGAAATTACAGCCGGTCGTTTTTTGACTGTATTTACCATTTTTCCAATTATTGGCATTAAAATTCACGTATCAATTGTTCGTTTTTTGTTGATAATTTAAATGACATTTATTAAATTTATAACCGCATTATTTTTACAATTCAATGGGCATTTCAAATGCAGAAAACGTCCGCACAGCAGTTTTTACACAGACATTTTCGGTATAAATATTCATTATCCGCACATTTTATGAATAAATAATACAAGCCCTGCGGTGGGTCTGAACGGGGGGACGTGAAATTATTTATCATCTATAGCGCGGCGTATCATCTGCTCGGCGGCTATCGGGTCGGCACTTCCCTTGCTTTTTCGCATGACCGCACCGATTATGGTCTTGACGGCGGAGGTTTTTCCGTTTTTGTAGTCGAGAACGGCTTTTGGATTTTCCGAAATCGCGGCCGAGACGAGCTGTGAGAGAAGTTTTTCGTCGGATATTTTCAGCATATTTTCATTTTCGGCAATTGCCAAAGGAGAGCGCGGGTCGTTTTTCGACAGATGCACCAGCCGCTTAGCATTTCCGCTGACGATTTTTCCGTTTCCATACAGAGCACATATTTCGGCAAATGCCAAAGGTGAGATATATTCCGACGGAGAGTCCGGGTCAAGCTGCGGAAGCACCTCAGAAACGAACAGATTCGCGGCGGTTTCCTTGAATTCCGTCAGCCCGGCACAGCGTGAAAAGTAATCTGCTGTAAACGCGTCCGAGGTCACAAGATAAGCGTCGTCCGGCTTCATTCCGCAGTTTCTCACAAGCTCATTTGCGACCTCGTCCGGCAGATGCGGCATCGAGTTTCTTACATTATTAATATATGCGTCGGTGAGGACGATGGGCGGGATGTTCGGCTCGGTGAAATAGCGGTAATCGACTGCCTTTTCTTTTTTGCGCATCGACTCGCATCTGCCTGTGTCCTCGTTGAAACGGCGTGTCTCCGCGACGACTTTCTCTCCGCTCTCAAGCAGTGACACCTGCCGCGCGATTTCGTCCTCGATTGCCTTTCCGACGTAGTTTATCGAGTTCACGTTTTTAATCTCGCACTTCTCGCCGAATGTTTCGCTTCCCTCCGGCATTACGGAGACGTTCACATCGCAGCGCATCGAGCCCTCGTTCATCTTGCAGTCGGACACACCGATGTACGTCAGAATACGCCTGAGCGACGTCAGATACGCCTTAGCCTCATCAGCGGTTCGGATGTCCGGCTCGCTCACAATTTCAATCAGCGGAACTCCCGCGCGGTTGTAGTCAATCAGCGTCTCGTTATCTCGGTGGAGCAGCTTTCCGGCGTCCTCCTCCATGTGAATCCGATTGAGGCAGATACTTTTTTTCTCACCGCAGACGGAAATCGGCACTTCCCCGCCCGAACAAATCGGCATTTCAAACTGCGTTATCTGAAATCCCTTCGGCAGATCGGGGTAAAAATAGTTTTTTCTGTCAAACCACGAGCGTCGGTTTATACGGCAGCCAAATGCTAGACCGGCTCTGACTGCGAGCTCGACCTGCTTTTTTCCGAGCACAGGAAGCGCGCCGGGCATACCGAGACACACCGGGCAGACGTTAGTGTTCGGCTCTGCTCCAAATTCGGTTGAACAGGAGCAGAAAATTTTTGTATCGGTCTTCAGCTCGGCGTGAACTTCAAGCCCGATTACGGAAATATATTTTTTGTTGTCAGCCGGCATACCCAACCTCCGCGGAAACATAATCTTTCAGCTCGCTCTCAAGCACCGACGCGACGGAAAACAGAAGCGGCTCCGAATACTTGCCCGACATAAGCGAAATTCCGCACGGCAGCAGCCCGTCTCCTCCCGATGGTAGCTGAATCGCCGGAATTCCGATCAGGTTTGCAAAAACCGTGAAAATATCGCTGCCGTACAGCTTTGTCGGGTCGGCGTCATAGCTTCCAAGCCGGAACGCGCAGTCGGATGCAGTCGGCGAGAGAACAACGTCGTACCGCTCCCAGATCTTCTCGGCTTCAAGGCGTATGTCGCTTCTTATCCGCTTGATTTCGCCGTAGAAGTTGCCGCCGTGTGACTCTGACAGCGCGTAGCTGCCCGCGAGAATTCTTCGCTTGACCTCGTCTCCGAAGCCATGTGCGCGTGAATTCCGGATTATCTCGCGGTAGTCCTCTCCGTCTGCGGAAAAGCCGTATTTCAGACCGTCGTAGCGCGAAAAATTCGATGAGCATTCCGCCTGAGATATCACGAGATACGCCCCGAGCACGCTGTCCGAATCCGGCATCTTCACCCTCTCTATAACGGCGCCGAGTTTTTCGAGCTTCTCAGCGGCCCGCAGAGTGCATGAGACAACCGCCTCTCCGCACAGCGGCTCAAAATCCTCCGCCAGACCTATCCTCAGTCCGCGCACACCGCTATTTTTGGCAATTGCCGAAGTGTATTCTCCGCTGTAATCCGCTCTGTCCGCAGATGTCATGTCCCGCGTGTCATGTCCCGCCATCTGCTCAAGCATAAGCGCGCAGTCATACACATTTCTGGTAATCGGGCAGACTGTGTCGAGTGATGAGGCAAATTCCGTTACGCCGTAGCGCGAGACAAGTCCGTAGGTCGGCTTGATCGAAACAACTCCGCAAAAGGCCGACGGCTGTCTCGCACTGCCGCCCGTATCTGTTCCGACAGCCCACGGAGCGGATTTCGCACACACCGCAGCCGCCGAACCTCCGGATGAGCCTCCGGCCGAGCACTCAGGTGAGATCGGATTTCGTGTTGCGCCGATAATTGACTTTTCGCAGCTCGAACCCATCGCAAACTCGTCAAGATTTGTCTTCCCGAGGACTACTCCTCCCATTTTTTCGACAACCCCGGCGGTGTATGAGGGCACGAAATTTTCAAGCATACGCGAGGCACAGGTCATTTTCACCCCTCCCACTGCGATATTGTCCTTGACTGCAAACGGGAGCTTTTTTACCGCGGGAATGTCACGTTTGTCGGCTTCTTCGGCAGCTTCAAGTGCTTTTTCGGCGCAGACGGTGATGTAAGCATTGATTCTGCCCTCAGTCTCGCCGATTCTGTTCAGGTATGCCTCGGTTATCTCACGCGAGGTCAGCTCCCCTTTTTCAACCGCCGCAGCGAGAGAGGAGACCGTCATGTCTGTAATTTTCAATATATTTTCCTCCGGATTCGTCAGATAAGCCGTGTTCGTCAGATAAGCCGCGGGACGGTGTTGTACGGCTCTTTGTATCCCTTTGCGGACTTTATTTCTTCCCCGCACTTTGCTTCAGAATTGTCAGCGCGCAGTCTTTTTCCTCCCGGGAGCTCACCGCCGACAATCTCGTCATCAAGCATTACCGGCCCGCGGCTCTCGACTTTTCCCTTGCCCACTGTTATGTTCATGATTGTGTCTTTGATTTTTAAAATATCTCCGCGCATTTTTTCTCCGTCGTCCGGCTCAAGCATCATCACTGAGGCAAGGTCGCGCACGGTGGCGGTGTCGAGTTCGTTTTCTGTCATGCTCTGCTCCAAATTTTTGATTTTGATTATTTTCGGGAAAAGTTCAAAATATAATTTAATCGCGGCGCTTTTCTTTGAGCAGACTGATTTCACGCGCATATCCGTCGAGCTCGTTCGGCGTCTCGAGATAGAACGGCAGATCGCGCAGCTTCGGGTGGTTTATGATCCGCTCAATCTTATCAATTCCGATTGTTCCCTCACCGATTTTTGCGTGGCGGTCCTTGTGCGAGCCGAGAGCGTTCATCGAATCGTTGAGGTGTACCGCGCGCAGCCTGTCAAGTCCTATACATTTGTCAAATTCGCCGAGAACACCGTCGAGTTCACCGAGGTCGTAACCGGCGTCATTTACGTGGCAGGTATCAAGGCAAACACCGAGGTTATCTGAAAGCGGAGCGGGAACTCTGTCGATAATCGTCGCAAGCTCCTCAAACGAACGGCCGATTTCTGTCCCTTTGCCCGCCATGGTTTCGAGAAGAACCGTGGTTTTCATGCCATCCCAAAGCACCTCGCGCAGCATACCTGCGATGAAGTCGACTCCGGCCTCCACACCCTGTTTTACATGGCATCCCGGGTGAAAATTGTACATTGAACCGGGTAGATTTTCGAGAAATTCAAGCTCGCCGCGCATCGAGTCACGCGAATACTGCCTTACACCCTCGTCAGCGGAGCACGGATTGTATGTGTAAGGCGCGTGTGCAAGGGGCATTGTAAGGGAGTTTTCGGTAATCAGTCGGTAAAGCGCGGCGACGTCGTCCATGTCCGGGGCTTTGTTCACCTTTCCTCCCTTTGGATTTTTTGTAAAATACTGGAAGGTGTTTCCGCCGATTGACATTATCCGCTCGCCCATCGCACGGTATCCGCCTTCTGTTGACAAATGACATCCTATTTTAAACATATATGTCAGCCTTTCTTAATCAATGTTGATTTTTTTGTATTTTTATGGTAGAATAATATAAAAGATTTGTTTCCCGAAACTTTTCATTATTGCATCACGCCTGTGGAAAGGAGCTATTCTTGAAATCAAAGGTATATATTGTGCGCTCCGCCGTGTCGTATATAAAGAGTATTATAGGCGTAATATCGGATGACAGAGTTACGGTTTACGCGGCTCAGGCGTCGTTCTTTGTTATCACCTCGGCAGTGCCGTTCATTTCGCTTCTGATCGCGCTTATCAGTCTGCTCCTGCCCGAAACCACCTCAGTGATGCCGGCAATAAACATACCGCTTATGGGTTCGTCAGGCTCGGGGACGGCAAGCTCAAATGCGATTATTGCACAATTTCTGAGCGAACTCCAGACCGCGCCGAGTGTATCTCTCCTCTCGTTTTCCGCAGTTACCACACTCTGGACCGCATCAAAGGGCATTTCGGCGATACGTTCGGGAATAGAGACCGTCTACGGCGTGAAGAAAAGTTCGGGATTTGTCAAGCACCGCGTGAATTCGATTATTACAACGCTGTTGTTTATCGTGTCCCTGACCGTGCTCACCGTGCTTCTCCTTTTCGGCGATAAGCTGACGACCTTTCTCGGCGGTATTATAGGTGAAAGAATTACCGATTTGTTTGCGCTGCTGCGTATGCCGATGCTTTCCTTGGTGATGGCGGTGTTCTTTACGGCTATGTATTCGATGATTGCTTCAAGAAGCTCTGTAATCGAGCACAGAGTCTGGCTCCACATACCAGGCGGGCTGTTTTCCTCAGTCGGATGGCTGGTTTTTTCATATCTTTATTCAATATACATCGACCACTTTCCGGGCGCCTCGAGAGTTTACGGCGGTCTTGCGGCGGTATGTCTTATAATGCTCTGGCTTTATTTCTGCATGATAATTTTGCTGCTCGGAGCGGAGATCAACAAGCTGTATTTCGCCGGAAAAAAAGTAAATGTCAAGTGAATATAAACGCAACTAAAGAGAAGAACGGAATTTTTCGCCCATTCTTCTCTTTAATTTTGCGTTATTCAGTGCCGGAAAAGCACATTTGATCCCGATTGAAATCGGATTACGGCACGTCACCGACAGTGGGCTGTTCGACGACATCCTCCCTGAACTGGGCGATGTAAGCGTCGTGCTGAGCCTTTGTCTCGGAGAAGTACGTCTGACCTTTGTTGGCAACGAAGTAATAATAATTCGTGCTTTCGGGCGACAGTGATGCCAGCATTGCACTCGCGGAGGGATTTGCTATGGGTCCCGGGGGAAGTCCCTCGTAAATATAGGTGTTATACGGCGTGTCGTACCTTAAATCGTCCGCAGTGAGCGTGAGCTTTTCACCCGACTCGTGTCTGAGCACATACAATACCGTCGCGTCACTCTCGAGCTTGGAGTAAGCCCACGGGTTGTTCAGACGGTTGTGGAACACCGACGACACACGGAAGAACTCCGACGGAGAGCCGGCTTCTTTTTCTATCATCGAAGCGAGAGTTATCATCTCATCAACCGAATATCCGAGCTCCGCGCACTGATTGCGGTATTCCTTTGTGAAAATCTGCGAGAACCGTTTGAGTAGCTTATCAATGACGGTCACCTCGCTTGAGGATGTGTAGAACTGGTACGTATCGGGGAAAAGATATCCGTCGAGGCGGTATATTCTGTCCTTCATCCGTCCGCTTTCCACAAGCTCATCTATGAACCAGTAGTCAAAGTCATGGTTCTGTATCACATCGACAAAGCCCTCTCTCGTTCCGATTCCGTAGCCGTCGACAAACAAATCAATGATCTCATCCGTAGTGTAGCCCTCGGGAATTGTGACGTCAACCACCGCGTAAACGATTTTCTCCTTGAATTCACCGAGCAGCGTGTCGTAGTTCATCATCGGAGATACGGAGTAGGTTCCGGCGAGGAATTCACCGTCGTCCTTTTTCGACACAGCGTATAGCTTGAAAACCTGCGGATACTTTATTATATCGTTTTCGTATAGGATCTGCGAGACTTCATCAAGCGTTGCGTACTCGGGAATTGTAATTTCGACAACCTCGTCCGACTTGACAAACGCATAAACATCGTTTCCCACAAAAATTATCGCAACAGCCAGAAATGCAGATATGACTATTACAAAGATGATATAAACTATAGCCTTTACGACGCTGACAACGGTGTTTCCGCCCTCTCCGCTGCCGGAGCTTTTGTTTTTCGTTTCCTGATTCTTCTGCGCCGGATTGTTTGCCGGTCTGACGGAAGTATTCTTATGAACATCGGTGCTGATGGTTTTCATCATGCTGCTTCCGCTGTTTTTTTCGGCAGGCTTTTTCACCGGCGTTTTATCATACGGAACAACCGATGCGGATTTTTTCACCGGAACAGGCTTTTGCTCCGTCTGGCGGTTTTCAGCTGCACGGCGTGAGTTCTGAGCGGTATTGGTATTGACAGCCCTGACGTTCTGATTTCCAGTGTCTCTGCGCGGAGGACAGATGACAGCATCTCCCGTCTGGCCGGCATTCTGAGCATTAACGCCCTGAGTTCTCCTGACGCCGGAACCGCCATTTGCAGAATTCGGCGCGTTCTGTGGATTTGAGGCAGCTCCCGATTTCGCCTGACTGAGTCTGTTTTTTCCGCTGAGCTCGTTCTCGTTTGCAGAATTTATCTGATGCTTCAGTCCTTCAGCCGAATGTGACTGAACCCTGAAAGTTTTAGTCTCTCCGAAGTTCTCGTTATTCTTGTTTGAATCCGTAATAATCACCTCACTTTATGTGAAGAGTTCTGGGGTAAATAATTCATGCCTATACCATCGACGCCACAACAAAAATGATGACGACAATGAGAAACGTCGGGGTGAAAAACGCCTCCGCTATTCTCATGAACGGATTTGTTTTTTCGCGTGGAACATAGTCCGAGGGGGCGTTGTTTTCCGCATAGGAACGGTAAATCCCCTGCGCCTCGTAGCACATAAGCATTCCCGACACAATAGCCACCGTGCCGATTATTATAATGAACAATACAAAGCTGACGTTCTGCCTGTCCGCGATGTGCAGCACGTATTTTTCGGAGAGCAGCACAAAGGCGTTGTTCAGCGTATGTATCACGGCTGAAGCGAGCAGTGATTTCGTGGCATACATACACAGCGCGAGGACTATCCCCGAAAACAGGTACACCGGAAAGCGCGCGAGGGAAAAATGCGACATGGCAAACACCAGCGAGCTCATCACAATCGCCACACCGACGCCGTATCTCTCGTATTCAGCCGCGATTATGCCCCTGAAAAGATATTCCTCGGTTATGGCGGGGAGAACCGCGAAGGCTATCACAAGGTAGAGTCCGTCGAAAAAGCGTCCGTTCATGGCAAATGCGGCGTATTGTGAGGCGGAATTCACCGAAAATGCGTCGGGAAAATACGAATACATCGCGATGCTGATGAGAACCACGCCGCAGAGCATGAACACCGCTGTGTGCCAGATGTACAGAAGCACTGACGGCGAAAACGGCCGCATCCGCAGACTCCGGCTGAAGTCCTTTCCGCGCAGCCTTGTGTAAAACAGCGACGGCACGGCATAGGTGAGAAGCTGAATCACGACCACCGCAAGGTACGGGTTATCGTTCAGACCGAGCGAATCCTCCGAAAGAAACTGCGCGCAGAGGATGAGAGCGTACACCACCATGATAAGCACCGGGGTGAACATATTCGCGCGGAAATCCGACGGCATCTTTTTTTCAGCGTTATTTACCGGGTGAAGTCCCATATCGGAGCGCAATTTTATGCCTTTCCGGGGCGTGTCTTTTTGTCGTTTTTCGTGACACGGACTCCCTTTTCGGTGAGCAGGATGTCAACCGAGACGTCGAACCTGCCGCGCGGAACCTCCGGAAGGATGTAGTCCGAATATACTACGCCGATGGTGCAGCCCGAAAACTCGGAGAGATATCTGTCGTAAAAGCCCTTGCCGTATCCGAGACGGTAGCCGGCTTTGTCGTAAACGAGTCCGGGAACAAAGCACACCGCGCCCCCTGTTTCGTTTTTGGAGTCGTACACCGGCGCGTCCTCAGGCGGCTCTGCGATACCGTAGGCGTCGGGGGTGAGTTCGTCAAGTGAGGTGACGATGTGGTATTTCATTGTGTGAGTTTTTTTGTCACAGCGCGGAAAAAGTATCTTCTTCCCTTTGTTAAGAGCGGACTGTGCTATCATGGAGACGTCTATCTCGTCCGGCTGAGCGGCGTACAGGAGCACAAACTCCGCGTATCTGAAGCTGACAAGGCTCTCGACAGCCTGACAGATCGCACTGTCGCGGGCAAACTTCTCCTCACGGCTCATCTCACGTCTCAGAGCCTTGTATTCTTCCCTTATGTCGTCCTTCTGTTTCTTTATCATTTTGCAATCACGCCGACGCCGATTTTATCCGCCGCGTCTTTTCCTTTCATCAGTCTGCATAATTCGAGCGCGAATTCGAGTGCCGCGCCCATTCCGCAAGAGGTCACAATTTTTCCGTCGGTTTCAACTCTGCCTCCGGTGATATCCGCACCATCGAGGTATTTTTCAAATCCCGGGTAGCAGGTCGCCTTTTTGCCGCGCAGAAGTCCTCGTTTTCCGAGTATCATCGGAGCCGCACAGATTGCCGCAATGTACGCGCCGTCAGAGTCCGCCTTTTTGATGAATTCATCAACCGCAGGACATTCGTCGAGGTTTTTCGCACCGGGCATACCGCCGGGAAGAATGATCATTTCGATATCGGTGCAGTGCTTTGCAGCCTCTTTTATCGTGAGGTCCGCCGTGACTTCTATTCCGTGCGCGCCGACTGCGGTTTTGGTTTTGTTGATAGAGACGCACTTTATGTCTGCTCCGGCGCGTCTGAGCACATCCACGGGGGTAAGAGCTTCGATTTCCTCAAATCCGTCCGCCAAAAATTCAAGTATCATTTTATTTTTACAAAGCACCGATATCGTCCGGCGCCCTCTCCTTTTTCATTTAATAAAAGTATTCGCCGCTTTATCTGCATTATTATAGCATTTTCAGAGACAAAAGCGGTTAACAATCCATAAACATTGAGCTGTTTTTTTGACAAAAATTTATTTTTTTCACTTCGATGTGTCGTTTTGATCGTTTTCCGTCACTTATTCGAGGTTTTTGAGTCCCTCGTACATCTCGTTAAAGGATTTCATACCCCTGCACCTGCCGAACGACAGCTCCCGATTCTCTCCGAACTCGAGCAGGAAGCATTTTGACAGCTCCTCGACCGTCTGCTCTAAAGTTGTAAAAAATCCCCTGTATGCGAGGCTGTACCCGGGCGTGTCTTCCTCAAACGTGCTGACAATCATCGACTCGGTGAACTGGTCGAGCGGATACAGCTTGAGGTGCATGAGCTCGTGAACAATGACTTCCTCGACGTTTTCCTGCTTCGGATTCGCGGCATTGAGCATGAGTACGGCTTTTTTGTCGTCGCAGTCTATCTTGAAATCTCCGGTTTTGCGCCAATTTTCGTCCTCGACCCACTCGAGCCTGACGTCCCAGCCAGGGTTCAGCCTCAGCTTTTTGCACCATCTGTCAAAAATCAGCTCAGCTTCTTCTCTGTTCATCTCTCAGCCCCTCCTGCCTTCAAGCAGCTCGTCAGCGTCCCGCGCTATCATTTCCGCTATTTTTTCAATCGGATA
>JBJFHS010000202.1:0-2854 GCA_051893885.1 Eubacteriales bacterium | reverse complement strand
GAGCAGCTGATTTGTAATCAGCAGGTTGTTGGTTCGACTCCGATCACCAGCTCCAGGGGGAATTCCCGAGTGGCCAAAGGGGACAGACTGTAAATCTGCTGGCACCGCCTTCGGTGGTTCGAATCCACCTTCCCCCATCCAAAAGTAAGAAAGAGAGATTTTTTCTCTCTTTTTTGTCTTACAAACAGACATTTCAACCCCAATAAAATCACAAAATATAGGAGCAGTATCATGAACATATCAGTATGCGGAATCGATTGTAATACCTGCACATTTTTAATCGAAAATAAATGCCCGGGATGCCGGATTGCCGCACCTGGGGGAAAATGTGTCTGGAACGGAAGATGCGACCTGTATGATTGTGCAGATTCGCAAAAGCTGCCTCACTGCGGAAAATGCAAAAAATTTCCCTGCGATATGCTGAAAGAATGGGCTTCAAGCGAAGGAACAGAAAGAATTCAGAATTTAATTGATCTGAATAAGCTCGAAAAATAATCTGAACATCACCGATTTATAAACAAAAAGGTTCTGTTGTATTCAAACAGCGCCTTTTTCTGTTTTCAAAAACGGATATGTTGATGTTCCACCGGCTCTGTGGTATAATGTATCCTGAACAGACGGATCCGTCACATAAAAAATTCAGTCAAAGGAGAACAAAAATGGCAGAAATCACACCCACCGGCGCCGGATACATCGTTGTGACCGACACAATTCCGGCAAACACAGGAAAAGATGTCTCTGACGAAATTCAGTCACTCATTGAGGAAAATCCCAACCGCACAATCTTCTTCCCCGACGGCGAGTACGTCATCTCAAAGCCCATCCTCACCCCTGCCGACCCGAAAAGAAGCGTCGCGCTCCGCCTTTCAAACTACGCCGTCGTCAAGGCTGCGGAAAACTGGTCATCCGACGAGGCAATGATACGTCTGGGCGCATCGCATCCCGCAAACGACATACGCACAAACGGCTCAAACTACTCCCTCGTCGGGGGAATTATCGACGGCTCGGGCGTGGCAAGCGGCATTTCAATCGACGGCGGACGGGAAACCATGGTGCGCGACGTTTCGATCAAACACGTGAAAATCGGGCTGCACATCAAGCACGGCGCGAACTCCGGCTCCTCCGACTGCGACATTTTCGGCGTGAACATCATCGGAAACAGAACCACCGAGTCGATAGGCGTGCTGCTCGAGGGCTACGACAACACCCTCACCAACATGAGAATCGCCGACGTTTTCATCGGGGTAAAGCTCAAATCCTCGGGCAACTCCATGCGCAATCTGCACCCGCTTTACACCTGCGGCTACGAGGACTACAAAAACAGCTGCGGCTTCTGGGACTGCGGAGGAAACAACTGGTACAACTTCTGCTACAGCGACCACTTCGGCGTCGGATTTTACTCCACGGAAAACGCGGTCAACCTGTACGACAGCTGCTTCACCATGTGGTACTGCGGACGCGGCGAGGTTCACACGGCGATGAAGTGCGAGGGGCAGCTTAAATCAATCGTCACGAATTTCAGGGTCGGATTCTTCGACAAAACCACCGAAAACATTGTGCTCTCCGTGGGAAAAGAGGGCGGATGCGGTGTCATCAACCGTCTCAGCGCCAACACCGACGTCACCACGGACGACACGTACAAGTCCTACCTCGAGGGCGGTTTGTTCTGAATGGCAATTACATCGAATACTCCACCTACGACAGAAACAATCAGGTAAACAGCATCACCGTATCCAGAGTCTGCACGGACGAAAAACTAACAGACAATTAAAAGCATCAAATCCTCCACATGACTGCACAGCTGTCGCATATGGAGGATTTTTTGTGTTTATCCGACAGGTCACAAAAGAAAAAGAAAAAATTTTTTTGAAAATAACCTTGACATTTTGTCTTTATTGATATATAATATCATTAAGTACATTGTATCTGATAGGTGAGTGATATGATAAGACGTAATACGATTCAACGTTCCATCGTACTGGAAGCAGTAAACAAGCTGCGATGCCATGCCACGGCGGACGAGATATATAACGAAATCGCAAAGACGCATCCCACAATCAGCCGTGCAACTGTATATCGCAATCTGAAGCTGTTATCCGAGATGGGCGAAATCAGACGTCTTGAGATACCCGGGAGTGCCGACTGTTTCGACCACATAACCGGAAATCACTGTCATGTAAAATGTGAGGTGTGCGGACGGGTCTTTGATGTGGACATGGATTTTGTCAGCGGACTCGAAAGCGGGATCAGAGATGCACACGGATTTGACTTTACCGGTTATGACATCATTTTCCACGGTGTTTGTCCCGAATGTAAAAAGCATATGGGTTCCGGAAAGGAATAAACCGAATCGGGAAAATGCGCTTGCACAAGCGTTTTCATAAATCAAAATTAATTCAAGGAGGATTATTATGCGAAGCATTACCACTCTGGACCTGCAGTACGCACATCGTTTTTACGGCTTTAAAGGTGAGGCACAGTACCTGCACGGACACACCGGCGTTCTGACAATCGAAGTCGAAGACACTGTCGAACCTGGCGTGAATATGGTTTTCCCCTGCAACGAGATTCAGAAGACGGCATGGGAGGTTCTGAAGAATTTCGACCACGCTCTGATTCTGCGGGAAGACGATCCGCTGCTGCCTGCGATTCTGAAAGTCTACGAAGAACAGGGAATCAAGGACGGCGCACCCACAAACAAAATGAAGGGACCCGCATTCAAGACCGAGCTTGCAGCTGCTTATCCCGATTGCCGTCTGGTCGTAACGAAGGAAACCATGACCGTTGAAGGCATGATCAAGATCGTCTATGATCTTCTGAAGGACAAGCTGAATATCGCCAAGCTGACTTTCAC
>JBJFHS010000201.1:0-2892 GCA_051893885.1 Eubacteriales bacterium | reverse complement strand
CGCGCAGGGGATCAGAAACAGCCCTGACAAAACGGGGGTGAACATATAAAGCGCGTTGTCCGTCCGGCCGAGCAGGTACAATAGCGGGTAGTACTGGCACAGCGCGAGTGGAACTACAAACGTAAAGAATCGGAGCACACCCTTGCCGTAAACCGAAAATGGATACGACCCGAACTCGCGCCCGCCGTCGGTGAAGATGTTCATGAACTCAAGCCCCTCGGTCGAGAAAAAGCAGATTGAAGCGTAAATCACGAACAGACCCGCGAAAACCGCCGTGCATCCGACGATCATAAGGACAAATGTCGCTGCTCTGACGAAATTCCACTCGACGCCGCAGTTTGGCAGCACAAAGCAGAGTATCACGCAGGCCTGCAAAAACCTGCCGACCCGGGTGAATTCGATTTTTGACGAGAGCACCTGAAACACAAGCGGTCGCGGCCGGGTCAGAATCCGCTCGAACTCGCCGTTTCCGATCATCGCGGAAAATGAGTCGAAACCGCGGAAAAAGCACTCGGCAAGCGAAAACGCCATCAGCACCGCCGAATAACAGACGAGAACCTCGTTCATCGTGAAGCCGTCGACCTCGCTGAATCGGTCCATCAGGAAGTAAACCCCGAGAAATGCGGCGAAGGATGTGGTGAGCTGACCGAAAATCGTCATGAAAAACGAGGTCTTGTACTGCATCGCGCACCGCAGATGTATCGAAAAATATTTGAAATACAGTTTTATCGTGTTCATGTCAGCCCCCCTGAATCACTATTTTCTTCAGCGACAGATTCATCCACACCTTGCCGACAATTATCAGAGCGGCGCACCAGAAAATCTGAAGCAGCAGAAATTTCCACATCTCATCCCCCGCGATGTTGCCGCTGTAGATTCGGAACGGAAGGTTTTCCATCGCGCCGAACGGGGAATATTCCGCGATTTTTCTGAGTGCGTCCGGCATGAACGGCATCGGTATGATTCCTCCGCTGAGAAAATCCGACAGATTCGACATCACGATGCGCACGCCGAGCGAGTTTATTGTGTGGCAGCACATCACGTACACTATCAGCCCGAACGCACACACGCAGACAAGGGACAGCACCATCGAAAAAACAAAAGCCAGCGCGCTGAGAAAATCCTTCGGCAGCATCATTCCGTACGGCGCGGGGACGATGAACGCGATCACTAAAATCGGCAGACACCGCAGAACCGCACGCGAAATCCTGACCGAAGCGGTGCGCATGAACCAGATCGAGTACAGATCCACCGGTCTCGCCAGCTCGTACGCGATACTTCCGTCGCTTATCATCGCGAGAATGTCATTGTCGTAATACCACGTCGCAAACAGCGCTAAAAACGCCTGACGCAGCCATATGTAAGCCGAAAGCTCCTCCATTTTCATCGGAAACGCGGCGGGATTTGCCTCGTAAAACGCCTTGTAGAGGAGAATGTTCAGAAATCCCCACGCAAACTGGGTCGCGATTCCGGCAAGTGCGGCAGCCCGATACTGCATTCCGGCGAGAAAGCGCATTCGGAAAAGCGAAATATACTTCTTCATATGTCGAACTCCTTGTAAAGAGACACCACAAGCTCTTCCGCCGTAGTGCCCTCGACCGACAAATCGGTGATTTCCGCACTTTTTGAAATCAGCTCAATCGCGCCGGAAACGCTGAGGACTTTCGTGTCGACCGTGCAGCGTGCGTGACCGACCGATGAGCTGACCACGCTGAGACCCTCACATTCGGGGAGCTGGCCCTCGGAATACTCGATTTTCAGCGTCTTTTTGTCGGATTTTCGCGCTTTAAGCTCCTCAAGCCTGCCGTCGAGCAGAATTTTTCCGCCTCCGATGAGAAGGATACGGCTTGTCAGGGCCTCGATGTCCTGCATATCGTGCGTCGTCAGGATGACAGTCGTGCCACGCTCACGGTTGAGCTTTTTGATAAACTCGCGCACTGCAATCTTTGAGACCGCGTCAAGCCCGATCGTCGGCTCGTCGAGGAACAGAATTGATGGCGAATGGATGAGGGACGCCGCGATTTCGCACCGCATCCGCTGACCGAGCGAGAGCTGCCTTGTCGGGGTTCGGAGTATCTCCGCGATGTCGAGCATCTCCGTCAGCTCGTCCAGATTCCGCCGGTACAGGCCGCCATCGACACGGTAGATGTCCCGAAGCAGCTCGAACGAGTCGATAACCGGCACGTCCCACCACAGCTGCGACCGCTGACCGAACACGACTCCGATGTGCGAGACGTGCTCCGAGCGGTTTTTCCACGGAATCAGCCCGTTTATGACGCATTTTCCCGAGTCGGGAGTGAGAATTCCGCTCATAATTTTAATCGTACTGCTTTTTCCCGCGCCGTTGGGGCCGATATAGCCGACCATTTCGCCGTCGCCGATTCTGAAGCTGACGTCGGACAGGGCGTTCACTACAGTGTATTCCCGTCTGAAAAGCGCGCCGAACGCCTCCTTCATCCCCGAATTCCGTTTTGCAACGCGAAAGGATTTCGATACACCCTCAAGCTCAATCATGTTTTCACCGCCTTTATTAGAAAAAATGGAATCAAATTGTACCACTTTTCATATAAATTGTCAATAATTTTTTGAATATATATAAAATTTCATCAAATCATACAAAAAATGCGACACCTGTTTGTCAGATACCGCATTTTGTTATTTATTGTGAGTGCGAGGGTGTAGTGAGGGGGAGACGGGACGCTTCTTGTAAGAAGCTTGGCAAGAACTTAAAAAATGGTGGTTCATGTCTTGTGTAGTGCGTATGGTGGCGGTATCACTTCGGACTGGTTTATCCGCCTCGCGGGTGAATATAGACATCCTCGACCTCAGAAAGGGTTGAGCGAGCTCGCAGGGACCGCCGAGACCCTGCTCGAGATAGCCGTATGGAATACC